>JAQXJU010000042.1 GCA_029009115.1 Bacteroidales bacterium
ACGCTCCTACGTCCTGCATCCCTACAAGATGGTCAAGGACCTCAGGACCGGATGGGAGACGGCCGATACCCAGGCAGTTCTCGACGGCGACCTGAACGATTTTATGAAAGAATACCTGATGAACAATTAGCATATGGCAGATTTCAACTACGCCCCTATGTTCCAGTTGGGGCCCGATACCACCGAGTATTACAGGATTCCCGGATCCGAAACACTTGTTTCAACTGGCGATTTCGAGGGTAAACCCATACTTAAGGTCAGCCCCGAAGCCCTTACCCTCCTTTCGAACACCGCCTTCAGGGACGTGAGTTTCCTGCTGCGCCGCTCGCACAATGAGCAGGTAGCCGCCATTCTCTCCGACCCGGAGGCCTCGGCCAACGACAAGTATGTGGCCCTGACCTTCCTGCGCAATGCAGAAGTAGCCTCCAAGGGCAAGCTTCCCCTCTGCCAGGATACAGGTACGGCCATAGTCCACGGCGAGAAGGGCCAGCAGGTCTGGACAGGATTCTGCGACGAGGAAGCTCTTGCAAAGGGAGTCTTCAAGACCTATACCGAAGAGAATCTCCGCTATTCGCAGAATGCCCCTCTGGATATGTACCGCGAGGTGAATACAAGGTGCAACCTGCCCGCCCAGATTGACATCGAAGCCACCGAGGGAATGGAATACCGTTTCCTGTGCGTGACCAAGGGTGGAGGAAGCGCCAACAAGACATATCTCTATCAAGAGACCAAGGCCCGCATCCAGAATCCCGGAACCCTCGTTCCATTCCTTGTCTCGAAGATCCGTTCCCTGGGCACTGCAGCCTGCCCTCCCTACCATATTGCAATAGTCGTGGGAGGAACTTCGGCAGAGAAGAATCTTTTGACCGTCAAGCTTGCAAGCACCCACTACTACGACAGCCTGCCCGTCACTGGCGACGAAACCGGGCGAGCCTTCCGCGACCTCGAACTTGAGAAAGAATTGCTTGAAGAGACCCGCAAGATAGGTCTCGGAGCCCAGTTCGGAGGCAAGTATATGGCCCATGACGTGAGGGTTATTCGTCTGCCCCGCCACGGAGCATCCTGCCCCATAGGTCTTGGAGTGAGCTGCTCTGCCGACCGCAACATCAAGGCCAAAATCAACACCGACGGAGTGTGGATCGAGAAGATGGATGACAAGCCCTACGAGCTCATCCCCGAGTCTCTACGCAAGGCTGGCGAAGGCGATGCCGTAAGAATCGACCTCGACAGGCCTATGTCAGAGGTGCTTGGCGAACTGACCAAATACCCCGTGAGCACTCGCCTCAGCCTCAACGGAACCATAATCGTAGGCCGCGACATAGCCCACGCGAAAATCAAGGCCCGTCTCGACGCAGGCGAGCCTATGCCCCAGTACCTCAAAGACCATCCCATCTTCTATGCAGGGCCTGCAAAAACCCCTGCAGGACTGCCTTGCGGTTCTATGGGACCCACAACCGCCGGACGTATGGACCCTTATGTGGATGAGTTCCAGGAGAAGGGCGGAAGCCTGATTATGCTCGCAAAGGGCAACCGCAGCCAGGTGGTGACCGATGCCTGCCGCAAGCACGGAGGCTTCTACCTCGGCTCCATAGGTGGCCCCGCAGCCATACTTGCCCAGGAGAATATCAAGAGCATCGAGTGCGTGGAGTATCCCGAACTCGGTATGGAGGCAATATGGAAGATTCGCGTCGAGAACTTCCCTGCCTTCATACTCGTGGATGACAAGGGCAACGACTTCTTCAAGACCATTGGCCTGTAGTCCTGCGCCTGTATGCAGTCACGTTTCCTGAAAAGGGCCTCCCGTGCAGCCGCAGTAGTGCTTACTGCCATTCTTGCAATAATGCTGTTGCTTGAATTTGGGCTCAATACCCCTTATGTCAGGAAGTTTGCCGACAAGACAATAGCCTCGGCCCTGAATGCCGATGCTTCTTATTCAAGACTCAGGCTGTCGCTCTTCAGAGCCTTCCCCTCGCTTAGCGTGAGCGTCGAGGACTTTGCCCTGACCAGAATCCAGGGGCGTCCATCCTTCCTCGACTCCCTTCCCGGGCCCGGAGGAATCATACTCTCTGCCGGACGCGGAGCCTATGCCGGACGCGAAGTCGATGCCGACACCCTTCTGCTCTTTGACAAGCTTTCGCTTGCCGTGAATCCGTGGTATCTGACGGGCGGAAGGCTGAAGCTGAGCGATGCCCGTCTCGAAGGGCTCGAACTCTATGCCCACAGTTCAGACTCTATGCTCATAACGGCAAGTCTAGACGACCTTGCCCTGAAGGGCAGCGTAAGGCTGGGAAAACCGCTCAACCCCCGCAGAATGCTTCTGAAAGCAGATTCCCTGCGCGTGAACGGGCTACTGCCGAAAGATACTGTCGCATTCTCTCTCGACAGCCTCTGCCTTTCGCAGAAGCGCAGCCGCTTTTCCCTCGGGGTCAATGCCGGGGCCCTGGTGAGCACCAGGGCATACGGCACTGTGAGTGCCCCCCTGACTCTGAGGGCAGACCTCGACTTCAAGCAGAACAAGAACCTCTCCCGGCTCGACCTGCATTCGCTGTCGCTCGACCTTGCCCGCATCCCCCTGAGAGCACACGGAAAGGCTCTCTCTTTTGCAGACAGCACTTCGCTCTCTCTTGATGCAACGATAGACAGTCTCGCTCTCCAGCCCTTGATGAGAGATTATCTCGACCGCTTCATCCCGGCTTTCAAGGAACTTGACACCGATGCCATTCTTAACGTAACGCTCTCATCAGAAGGTGTTTACGCAGAGGGACGCATCCCTGTTACTGATGTTTCGATCTCGGTGCCTGCCTGCAGCGTCAGAAGCAGGAGTCTCGATACTGCGGGCAGCCTTGGACTTGAGTGCAACGCCCACGCCGACGAGGATGCTTCGGCAAGGCTCTCCGTTCAAAGACTCAGAATTGATATCCCCGGTCTGGACACGGACCTTTCTGCGGAAGCCTCAAGGCTTGGCGGAGCGAATCCCCTGTTCTCTGTAAATGGCCGGCTGGGGACCGAACCGGGCAAACTGCTGCGTTTCTTCCCCGCTGATACAGGACTTGACGCCAGTGGCTCTCTGACACTGGACATTAACGGAAGAGCCTCGCTCTCGGAACTTAAGGAATATGCAGCTGACCTTGACGCCCGCCTTGTGAGTGACACCCTGTCGCTGAAGCTGGGTAGCGATATGAGCGTTTCGCTTGGAGGACTTAGTGCAAGGGTGGGCAACTCTTCTGCCCCGATTGCAGGTTCAGACAACTTCCACCCTCTTGAGGGTAGAATAGACCTCGGGCGTCTGCGTTTTCGCAGTCCTCAGCTGAGGGCGGGTGTGGTCGGAATGCGCAACAATCTGTCAATCAGCCGTTCGGAGTACAGGGGGAATCCCACCCCGAAACTCTCTGTGAGCAGCCTTGCCGACAGGCTTTTCGTACGCTCCGACGACAATCGTCTTGCCTTGAAAAACGTGAACGTATCGGCTTCGGCACTGCGTCGCCAGAGATCTGCTTCGCGCAGAGAGGCTGTCCTCGATTCTCTCCAGAAGGTCTATCCTGATTCCCCGAGAGATTCTCTTTTTGCCCGTATGAGGCTCGATCGCTCCCTTAACGCCCAGGCCCCCTCGAAGGGGGATATCAGCGTCTCTTTGGATACCTCCGTCACCAAACTCCTCAGGCAGTGGAGCCCCAGCGGGCGTATCAGCGTGGGAGGAGGATTCATTGCTGCTCCCGCACTTCCGCTCCGCAATACCATCACCGGGCTCGATGCCGGATTCGATGACAACCGCATATACCTCGACAGTCTGGGTCTTGTCATCGGAACATCAGACCTGAGTGCCAGAGGCTCTGTCAGCGGGCTCAGGAAGGCACTTCGCCGCAGGGGGCCGCTTAGAGCTGAACTGTCGCTCCGCTCGGGCCGCATCAATGCCAATGAACTGCTCGCCGCTTTTCAGGCAGGAAAGCATGTGTCTTCAGAACTATCTGATACCGAGGACTATGAGAAGTATGCCGAATCGTTTGTGACCGACACCCTCAGCGATGCTGCTCCCGACAGGGACAGCATAGGAGCATTCATTCTTCCTTCAAACCTTGAGATAGCCTTCGACCTTGGCGTTGACAGGGTTGACTGGTCGGACCTCGACATCTCTTCCTTTGTCACCAATGCCCGCCTGAAAGACCGCTGTCTTCAGCTGACCGACGCCTCGCTCGTGACCGATGCGGGGAGCCTAAACCTCGATGCCTTCTACTCGACTCCGGAGAGGAAAGCTATTTCGGCCGGATTCAACCTCGGCTTCAAGGATATCACTGCCGACAGGGTCATTTCGCTGGTACCTTCGGTGGACGATCTGATGCCGGCAATCAAGAGTTTCAAAGGCAGGCTCAACTGCACCCTGACCGCCACTTCGCAGCTTGACAGCAGTATGAATGTCATCATCCCGAGCCTCGAGGGGGTGATGCGTGTCTCGGGTACCGACCTTGAGATAGAAGATGCGGGCGAGCTTCGAAGGATAACCCGTCTGCTCCTTTTCAAGAACAAGAACATAGGACACATCGATGACCTTGATGTGAGCGCATTCATTCACGACAGCCGCATCGAAGTCTTTCCCTTTACCCTGGGCATTGACCGTTACAAGCTGGCCTTCTGCGGAATCCAGGGGCTTGACCGCCAGTTCAATTACCACCTCTCGATTCTGAGGACCCCTCTGCCCATACGCTTCGGCATCAATATGTACGGAAGCCCCGACAAGTGGCACTTCAATCTCTGCCGTGCCCGATACCGCGACGGGAATGTCCCTGTTTTCACGTCGCAGATAGACACAATGCAGATTAACATAGTCAGGTCCATTCGCCAGATCTACCGCAAGGGAGTCAACGCGGCAATCAGGTCCAACGGCAAGACTGCAGCCGAGGTCGAGCGCTACAAGAAGAGCATAGGCTATTTCACTCCCGACGGGGACTCGGAATTTCTGAGCACAGCCGAATACTGCCAGATCGACTCGGTGCAGTTCGCCCTCGAAATCGAGGAACTCGACCGGCAGATACTCTCCGAAGTTGACAACATCCTCGACGAGACCTTTGCCTCGGCCGAGGAACTGCGCCGTCAGTTCGATGATATCTTCTTCGACAAGAAACAGTTACGCCGCCAGGAAAAGGCAGCCAGACGGGAAGCCCGCCGGGCGGCAAGAAAGAAACTCTAAAAATCAATACTCAATTATGAAACTCATCAGTCGTTTTATTGCCGCCATTGCGGCACTTGCGGTACTCTCATCCTGTTCAATCCTCAAGAGTCAGTCTTCGGATGCCAATTCGACAGGCCTGACCACCGGAAGTTCTCTTCTGGCCATTTATAATGTCCTGAAGGCCACAGGAGCAATCGACCTCAACAAGGCGAGCAACCTTGTGAACCTCTCCAACATAATCAGCGGTGCATCTGCAGTGTCAAGTGCATCCACAGACTATGTCAACCTTTTCTCTAAGGGGCTTGTGAGCGGTTCTCAGAATCTGGTGAACTCAAACAACCTCAGCGCAGTCCTCGGCGGCCTGAAAACCCTAACCAATATCGATACCTCGGCCATAACCAAGGCTGCAGCCAGTGCCGCCATCTCAGCGGCCGCTACGTCCCAGGCTTCTGCCCAGACTTCGACTTCTTCTGCTTCCGGCTCAGCAAGCGGGGCTGCCGCAGCCATACAGGCTCTTTCGAAGTCCGACCCCAATGTCTCATCGACCATTTCTGCCATCAGCAGCCTTGTAGGTCTTCTCGGCAAGTGAAAGCCTTGATAATGTAAGGAATAGTCCTTATATTTGCGACGGATTGCGGGCGTGTTGAAATTGGTAGCCAAGCAAGACTTAGGATCTTGTGCCTTCCGGCGTGTGGGTTCGAGTCCCACCGCCCGCACCAAAACTCCCTTTCAAGGGGAGCTAACCTATTTGCCTTATGGAGAGCATCCATCGCCGGATATTCCTGATTCTGTTGTTGCTGCCGGCGATTCTCGCCTGGAGTCCCGTTTTTGCAAAATCAACGGAGAAGAACGTTCTCCTGATGTGGAATACCGACGAATCCGACCCTGCCTATCGGAAATGGCAGAAGATGATATCCGGTGAGTTCCGCCGGCAGGGGGTCAAGGCAAATTTTTTCAACTACTATGGCACAATGGGCTACTCCTTCGAGATGGAGCAGCGCCACCGTATCTCATCAGCGGTCCACTCTCTCGATGAGCAAGGCATGTGCCCCGACCTTATTCTCGCCCACGGCGACTACATCCACTGGCAACTGCTCCAGAACCCCGATTCTCTGCTCTCCACCATACCTATGGTGTGCTACGGGCTTAAGACTCCAACCCTTGCCCCCCGAATGAGGTCGCTGCTCAGAAAGTGGGATTCGCCCCGCAAGCATATCGTCGAAATCCACGATACCATTCTTCTGAAGGAGAGCCTTGATTTTATGGCCTTTCTCGAGTCAAAGCGCCCCGTCGACTATCAGACTCTCTTCGTGCCATCGTATCGCTTTGTAGGTCTTCTCGACAACTACCGCATATGGATCGATTCCGTGCTTTTGGCCGGCATTAACGTGCAGATGAACGCCCTTGATACAGTCAATTACCTGAACTGTATGCAGAAGGTGGTCCCGCACGAGTTGTGTCTTGCCAAGAACCGAAACGGAGTCCGAAGTCTTTCGATGATTTCATTCAAAGACCCCGGACTCTGCGTGCCTGTGCCCTGGCAGCCTGTGAAGTGGATGCCTTACCGCCAGAAATCTCCGATGCGCTTTGTGCAGATAAAGCACGATGACATCTCGCGTTCGTTGTCCGAGGGCCCTAACCTGGGACCCTATTACACGATGACCCCCGAGGACTTCCTTGTTAACGACAGTTGCGTGGGAGGGGTCTTCACCGTGGCCGAAGATATGATACGCGATGCCGTATCGGTAGGCTTGAGCGTGATCGAAGGGGAATCGCCCGAGAGTTTCCCCAGGCTGATGCACACACCGGGGTATCACGTCAACTGGAACCTGATGCGCACTGTAGGGGCTACTCCCGATCAGATGCCCTCAAATGTACATCTCTACAATACCCTTTACTCCGATTACTATCCAAACCGGGCACGGGTCATCTACGTTTTATCCATTTTCGCCTTTGCCCTGCTGATAGCAATATCGATATTCTTCTCTTTACGCAACTACCGTCGTCAGAGGAGGATTCGTATTATGCTCAACGAACACGCCCGAAACTCGATAGCCGCCCGCCGCCTGCTGAATCTCGCCATCGAGACCAGCGGTGCCCTTATGTGGGAAGACAATAATGAGAGCACTGTTTCTTCGCAACTCAAGGTCAGCGACCAGTGGAAAACTATGCTCAGAGCCTTCTATTACCAGACCGAAGAAGGCATTTACCAGGTTCAGCTTCCCGGATCCCTGGGAAATGGCGAGGAGCATTGGTACGACCTCAGAATGTTGATACACAAAGAGAACGGCAACCTTGTCCGCAGCGGCTTCCTTCTGAACATAGACAAGGTCAAGCAGGCTCAGGCAATGGCCAGAGAGTCGCACCAACTTCTGATGGATGCCCGGGCCCGCGAGGGTTTCATCTCCTCTATGAGCCACGAAATCCGAACCCCTCTCCACGCCGTGGTGGGCTTCTCTATGGAACTCGCCCGCAGCGACGTGCAGTTCAGCGACGAAGAACTCCAGATGTTCTCGGGAATCATCGAGTCCAATGCCTCCCAACTCAAGAAGATAATCAACGATATACTGCTTGTCACCCTGATGAACAATGCCACGGTTACTGCTCATTGCACTCCCTGCAGCATTGCTTCGCTGCTCAATTCTTCGCTCTGGCCTGATGCTGTGACCGTACTCCGCAACCGCCGCAATGTTCTCTCTATACAGGAAGGAGGACAAGATGTTATGGTAAGTGCAGACGCTTCCATGGTTCCGGCGGTAATCGAGAACCTTCTTTTGAATGCATCTTTCTTCTCATCGGAAGGAAGTCAGATACAAATCAGCTGGAAGGCCCATACTGATGGACGGGCAAGCATCTCAGTCACTGACGAAGGAACAGGCATATCGGCTCCGCACTGCAAGATGATATTCGACCGTTTCTTCAAGGTAAACAGCTTTACACCCGGCTGTGGTCTGGGACTCTTCATCAGCAGGGAGTATATGAACAGGATGGGAGGAGAGATTTCGGTCGAGAGCACTCCTGGAAAGGGTTCAACATTCACACTGACATTCTGCAAATGAGACGCCTAACCCACATTGTTTTTCTGTTGACTGCCGTTCTCCTTGCGTCTGTCTCCTGCCAGCGGACAGAGAAACCGCGGTGCCGCATCCTGGTCATTCACGAGTTCCCCTTCCGCGAGCAGCCCTCGAAGATGGTCCGCGAGGCCTTCCTGAAGGAGTACTCCGACACTACCCGGTATGAATTCCATTTTGTGACAGGCGCCGATGCCGCATACGATAGGGTGCTGCGTCCCGCTTATTTTGACGACCAGTTCCTATTTCTGGGAAGGACCCTTTCGAAAATCAAACGCAAGCCCGATATGGTCATTGTTCTCGGAGACCTCCTCTCTCAGACCGCCTGCGGGATGGACCATCCCTGGCTGAACGACCTCCCTGTGCTCTGTCTTGGGGTTAAGTATCCCGAATGGAGAGATTCATGCCTGTGCAAAAAGAAGAATTTCGTGGTGATGGTCTCCGACCCCGAGCCAAAGAAGAATGTCGATTTCATTAGGGATCTTGGAGGGAATTCCTGGATTGTCACGGGTATAGACCAAACCTTCATAGACGAGAAGGTACGCTCCTCGATTATGGAAGAAATGGGCTCCGACACTGCAAACTACATCACCAATCTCAATTTCGAGGCCTATGAACATCTGGTGGGTCTCTCGGAGCGCGACCAGCGCAAAAGCACCTTCATCCCCATCAACCAGGAAAATACCGGAGGGGTTCCTTCGGACAGTCTCTACAACGCGCATTTCCGTATCCCTGGCATATTCCAGATAGGCAGCAACCATTCGACCTTCCTGCGGCTGAAAGACGATGTTTATATAGACAAGTCTTTCGCCTACAATCTTGGCCCCTATTTCTCCAACTCGGCCAGGTATTTCAATCTGCCCATTATAAGTGCCCTCAATGCCAATATCGGAGGCTATCTTACAACCTGGAACGATATGGCCAGACAGGCCCACAGTATTGTTGACCAGCTGCTGGACGGAAAGGTTCCCGCTTCCATCCCCGTGCAGAAACTCAGCAAGGACTACTGGCTCGACTGGCGTCTTGCAAGACGTCTGCATCCTTTTGCCAGCGATTTCCCTTCCTATGTAAAGTTTGTCAACCTTCCCTGGAGTGAGCGCAACCGTATCAATATGGGAATGAGTCGCCATGGAATTCCCGCCCTGCTCCTGCTGATTCTTGTCATCGCCTTTACGGTCCCTGTGCTGATGATGTCGCGCAGTTCGCGCATCCACGCCAAACTCGTCGAGGAAGGCCACAAGGCTGAAACAGCCCAGAAGAAGGTCGAGAACCTGCTTACTGCCATCCACGCTTTCCCCTGGGAAATCATAGCCGGGAATACCGTCCGCTTCGGAGAAGATTTTGCCCGCGCGTGCGGACTCGACCTTTCGCAATTCCCTCTGGAAATGACTTTGTCGCAGATAGTTGAGGGCAGGGATGAACTTCGTGCGGCCATCTTTGACACCACTCTCCAAAAGAATTCAGTCGAGGTCGTAATCAATCTGCAGTCTGGGGTCACGCACGCCTTTATAGTGTATGTGAACCATATGACCGACGAGAAAGGCAATCTTCTCTGCAACGGTTTTGTAGTGTTCAACGACGAGGCTTACGAAGCCGAACAGATACGCAAGGAAGCCTACAGGCTGGCAGAGGAAACTTCGGTAAAGGAGAGTTTCATAGCATCGATGAGCCACGAGATTCGCACTCCTCTTAATTCCATAGTGGGTTTTGCCGATCTTCTCTCCAAACAGAACAACACCCTCTCTCCCGAGGACCGTGCTGAATATGCCGGGTACATCAATTCCAATATGGAGCATCTTCTGTCGCTTCTTGACGATGTAATCAACTATTCAGACAAGTCCGAGAACATGCTTTCGCTCGAACTCTCGCGTCATGATGTAGGAAGCCTGATGGAGAATGTCTATTTAACTCATTCGGTCATTATGCCCGATAATCTGGAACTGAGATTCGAGAAGGGTCCTGCCGCTGCCGTAATGGTGAACCGTTCGGCTTTCCTCCAGATTATGAGCAACCTGATGAGCAATGCCATCAAGTTCACTTCCGAAGGAAGTATTACCATAGGATGGGAAGTCCGAGAGGGCCCCGACGGTTCCATCGCAAGCCTTTACGTAGAAGATACGGGATGTGGAATCTCTCCTGAAAATCAGGAACTTATATTTAGGAAATTCTTTAAGACAGATATTCATACCTCCGGAGCCGGGATAGGTCTGGCCCTATGCCAGAAACTTGCCCGGGGTATGGATGCCAGGATAGAATTGCAAAGTGAACTCGGAAAGGGGTCCAGGTTCAGTTTGATCCTTAATTGTGTTGATGTCTAAAGCCTTACTATGAATAAACTACAGCTTGCAGCACTGCTTCCATTGCTTTTTCCGTTGCCGTGTGTCCTCAGCGCCCAGCCTCAGGCAGACAGTCTTGCCAATGAGATTCTCCAAGAGACTGTGGTCGTGGGATTTGCCAGGAGCAGCAGGCTCAACCTCACGGGAGCTGTCCAGCAGGTGAATATGAAGGATGTCGCAGGCGACAGACCCGTCGTGAGCATCGGTTCCGCCCTCCAGGGGGCCATTCCGGGCCTCAGCGTTTCGGGCGCGTCTGCCCTCGGACAGCCCAAATCGTTTAATATCAGAGGAATACTGAGTATCAACGATGCCGCTCCTCTGATTTTGATCGACAATACCGAAGGCGACATCAATACCCTCGATCCCGACGATATCGAAAGCGTCACCGTTTTCAAGGATGCTGCTTCATCGGCCATTTATGGAGCGCGTGCCGCCGGGGGAGTGATATACATCACAACCCGCCGTCCCCACGGCAGGCAGGCCCCCAAAGTGGATTACAATTTCAGGATGGGAGTTGTGAACAGCATCTCCAACCCGGAATTTGCCTCGCTCGACAGCTACCTCGACGCATATTCCGAAGCCGGTTACAGCACAAAGTACTGGGCTGGCAACGGCGATATCTCACGCTGGAGGCAACTGCTCTCCGATTACCGTGGCGGAACTCTCGAAGGCGTTACCGACAACGGCATCTTCAGAGATTCTGACGGGGCTGTCTATTTCCTGAAGGAGAACAATCCCCTTGCAAACTCTCTCGAGGCCGGCACTTCTGTAGATCACGGAATATCCGTTTCGGGAGCAGGCGAGAGGATACGCTTCCGTCTGTCGGGCAACTTCAACCGCGAGAACGGTCCTATGGCCGGGGGGGGTGATTCTTTCCGGAGGGCGACTCTCGGTTCCTTCGTATCTGCCGATGTCACTCCCTGGTTTACTCAGGAGGCATCGCTTGGCTACTCGAACAGGAGTACCACTACCATAATGAGTGTTTTCAGGGATGTCTATTCGGTCCGTCTTCCTTCCTGGTACCCCGATGGCTATATGCCAGCCTCCATTCTCGGTACCGAAGAAGACCTCCTGATTGATTCTCCGCGCAACGGATGCCTGTACCAGCCCACCGACCTGAGCGTAGTCAGCACGCCGAGGCTGACCCTGCGCTCTGTCCTCAAGCCTTTTGAAGGGCTGAGCATAACCGGGGAATACACCTTCCAGAGACAGGACAATGACTATTCGTCTTATACCGGGCAGATGAAAGTAGCGGATGCATCCCTTTCGGTCCGCTCCCTTCCTGGCGAAGGCAAGGACCTATATGTCCTGAAAAAATCCCGCTCGGTCTATTCTGCACTGAATGTCTATGCCAACTACGAGATTTATATCGGAGAGCATAGGCTCAAGGCTACTCTGGGATTCAATCAGGAGAGCGGCGAGTACTCGTTCCTGAACAGTTCCGTACTTGCCCAGGCAGTGCCTTCAGTGCCTTCGATTCAAGGTGGAACGGGCGAGAAGACCCTCAAGGAGGGAATCTCGGAGTATGCCACCCGCGGTGTCTTCGGACGGCTCAGCTGGAATTGCCTCAACCGTTATCTCCTTGAGGTCAACGGACGCTACGACGGTTCGAGCAAGTTCCCCTCTTCGAATCGCTTCGGCTTCTTCCCTTCGGTTTCTGGAGGCTGGATACTCAGCGAGGAACCCTTTATGCATTTTTCGCGCAAGTGGATAGATTCCTTCAAGATACGTGCTTCGTACGGAAGCATAGGCAACCAGAATATCGAGCCTTACGGCTATATCGCAGGAATGGAAGTCAAGCCCAGCAGCGTGTGGCTCAACGGGGGACAGAACGTAAGCATCATTACGACCCCCGGCCTTATCAGAGCCAACTACACCTGGGAGAACGTTACCACTTTTGATCTGGGACTGAACCTCAATGCCCTTGACTACAGGCTTGATTTCAGCTTCGACTGGTACGACCGCCGCACCAGCGGTATGCTCGGCACTGGCTCGGAACTTCCTTCGGTTATCGGAGCACCCGCCCCCCTGCAGAACGTATCGGATATGCGCACTACCGGCTGGGAACTTGCCCTAAGCTGGAAAGACCGCATCGGAGACCTCAGTTACCGCCTTGCCTTCAATCTTTACGACCACACTTCGCGAATAACGAAGTTCAACAATGTCTCGGGCAACCTCAAATACCATTACGAGGGCGAGACCCTGGGCGAAATCTGGGGATACCGCGCCGACGGCTTCTATTCCATCGACGATTTCTTCCTCGAAGACGCGCGTGCCGGAAAGTGGATACTGAAGGAGGGGGTTCCTTCGATAAGCGGATGCACCCCGAAGCCGGGTGATGTCAAGTTCAGGAATCTCGACGACAACCCTGTAATCAACGAGGGCGACGGTTCGCTCTCTAATCCCGGAGACCGTGAGATAATAGGTAACACCACTCCCCGTTTCGAATACGGAATCAGCCTCGGCTTGTCCTGGCACGGGTTTGATCTCAGCATACTCCTACAGGGAGTTGGCCGGCGCGACTGTGTACTCGGAGGTTCGGCCCTCTTCCCTTTCGGGGCCAACAAGTCGGAAGGTTCCTTCCTGCCTCTGTACTCCAATCAGACCAATTACTGGACAGCCAAGAGCTATGATCCCGCATCGGAGGACTATATGGTTGCCGCAAACCCTTCGGCCAGCCTCTTCCGCATCTACGGCCAACTCGATAATGTCTCGTCCAATACCCGCGTGAGCGATATGTATCTGCAGAGCGGTGCATACCTCAGAGTCAAGAACCTTACTCTGTCTTATACTCTTCCCGAAAGTCTGACAAGGCTCACCCGCATTCTCGACAATGCCCGCGTATATGTGAGCGCAGAGAACCTGGCTACCTTCAGCTCCCTGCCTTCGGGTTATGACCCCGAGAGCCTCAGGTGGTCTTATCCTTTCTACCGCACCGTTGCATTCGGAGCCAGTCTTACCTTCTGATTCAGTCCGACAATGAAGAAAAGTATCATTTTGATCATATCCTTTGCGGCAGCTGTTCTGTGCTCCTGCAACTCTCCGTTCCTCGAGCGTGAACCCAAGGGCACCCTGGTCGAGACCAATGCCTTCACATCGAACGAAAACTTCCGTTCTTATATGTACCAGTGCTATTCGATGTTCACTGATGCCCGCATACTAACCAACAACAGCGGAACCCAGTACCATCAAAACGGCCAGTACTATAGCGACCACTACAGCGGTCTTATGACCGATCGTGACCTCTACCGCAACCCCTATGCTTATCAGGAGGTCAAGCCTGTGGTCTCGAGCAATGTCTGGGATTTTTCGCTCATCCGCACCGTCAACATTATGCTCAGTCACCTGGACGACGGGTATCTTACCGACAGCCAGGTGCGTCACTGGCGTTCGGTGGGGTTCTTCTTCCACTCCTGGTGGTATATGGAACTGGTGGCCCGCTACGGAGACGTACCCTATGTCACCAAGGTACTAAGCGAGGAGAGCCCCGAGGCCTGGGAGGCCCGAACGCCGAGGGCCGAGGTGGTCAGCAATATCATCTCGCGCCTCGAATACGCCATCGAGAACATTGGCGACAGCTCCGCAGACGGAGACAATGCCGTCAATGCCGATTGCTGCAGGGCGGCGCTGAGCCGTTTCCTCCTGAGGGAAGGCACCTGGGCAAAGTATCACGGTCTCGAAGACGAGGACTGGCATGAGATGCTGCGCAAGTGCCTTGCCGTATCCGGCGAGCTGATGAAGAGCTACCCTTCGCTGTATGAGGGTAATGGCAACGACGCTTATCCGGCAGCCGGTTTTGACAACGAATACACCACAGAGAGCCTCAAGGGAGTTCCAGGAGTGATTTTCTACAAGCAGTACGAAGACGGCACCCTGACCCACCGCTTCAGCGATTACGTCCACATTGCTGCCCATACCACCGATGCCCCGCAAGCTACAATCGACCTCTACCTGATGCAGAACGGACGACCTGTTGCGAACGTGGATTCCGGATACAAGGGTGGAAAAGGTCACGACCTCTGGGATGTTTATGAGGGAAGGGACCCCCGGCTTCCGATTACCTTCGAGCCTCCCGTCCAGGCAAAGATCAAGACTTTTGCAAACCCCGACAATTTACTCACCTTCAAACAGTGGACTTTCTGGAGTGTGGGCGAGGACCTGAACGGCAAGGGCAAGCATACCGTAAGCTATGAAGATTCGTTGAAGTTTCGCCGCTACATCGATTGGTTCGGGCCCAACCTGATGTGTTACGACGGAGGAGGGGTACCCGCACTCGGGAGCAAGCGCCTTCCGGCTCACAACCATACCAGCTCTATGTCGCATTCATCCCCCAACATCTCGCGCTACTGCCAGACCGACAACTATATGCGCTGCCTCACCGGGTATTACTTCTGGAAGAGCTACACTTCGTGGGAGAAGGGACTCAACAAGCCTTACCAGAGTTCCGACAAGCCTGTTTTCCTCCTTTCCGAGGTGCTCCTGAATTATGCCGAGGCGGCTTTTGAACTGGGCGAGTTCGACCAGACTGTTGCCGACAACACCATTAACAAGCTGCGCGCACGCAGTGGGGTTGCGCCAATGAATGTCAGCCTGATAGATGAAAACTGGGACCCTGATCGCGACAAGGGTGATGCCTCCTGGCTGAAAGGCTATGATTCAAAGACCTGTTATCCAGTCGAGCCTGTGCTGTGGGAAATCAGACGCGAGCGTCTTGTCGAACTGATGGGAAGCGGTATGTCTTTCTACGATGTGAAGCGCTGGCACAAGGCTCCCTACTTTATCAACCGCCAGCCCTGCGGAGCCTTTGTGACGGCGAAGGACCTTCCGTATGGCACTGGAGAATATACGGGCCAGTTTGTTGACTACTATGCCATCAGAACCAGGGGATATGCCGACCCTATGCCTAACAGTGAGGGTCAGGGATGGATTTATACCTACGAAGGGCCGCTTGCCGTTGGAGCAGGATGGCTTGACAAGTACTATCTTGAACAGGTTCCTCTCGACCAGATCAGACTCAACCCCAATCTGACTCAAAACCCCGGTTATTGACCGGGGTTTTGAGTAAATTTCTCGAGAATTTCATAAAGCTGGGCAGGAACCATTGGCTTGGTCAGGTACCCGTCCGCTCCAATCTCCATTGCCTTTCGTATGTCGTCCTTATTGGCGAGAGCGGAAATCACTATGACTTTGATGTTTTTGGTGCGTTCATTTGAACGCAGTCTGGCAAGAACTTCGTATCCGTCCATCACCGGCATCATAATATCCAGGAGTATGATATCGGGGACTCTTTCCTGGGCGATGCCCAGGGCCTCGGCCCCGGACTGTGAAAGAATTACCTCGTAGTCTTTGCCTTTCAGAAGAGCTTTGATAAGCACATTGTTTGTAGGGATGTCGTCTACGACAAGGACTACAGGCTGATTGTTGCTGTTCATCTGCTTTGTTGTTAGTCTTACAAAGATATAATAAATATGAATTGAATCTTTCCCGCTGCAGCAAAAGTTCGAATAGTATTGCGGGATTGCTTTTTTTTGCGAATATTGGAATTAGACGTTAACTTCTTCGAAGTCATTGACTTGCGGATTGAATGTGATTCTTTTGAGACCAAGTACTTCCTCGTTGATACAGAGAACATAGCTGTATGAGCATCCGCTCTTCCAGAATGTTTGACCCTTTTCGAAAGTGTAGCTTACGTTCTGTATCTCCAGCGAGCATCTGCCGTCTTCGGCGCAGACTGTGGCATCGAAGCAGATAGTGATGCTGCCGGCTGCAGAGCCAAGATTTATTTTGTTGAAATCTCCGTTGCCGGTGTCGAAGGTGGGAGCAGCTTCGAATGAGGAGATGAAGTCCTCTGCGCTGATGTGCGAACCGAAGCCGGGAACATTGAAGCGGATATCGCTGATGCTCACATTGTATCCTTCTATATTTTCATACACCCCTATACGCACGGAAGCGTGTCCGTCGTTGGACTCGGCTCTTGACGCGTAAGAGTTTTGCTGCATCTCGAAGAGGGCTTCAGTATCGGGTTCAATCTTGAAGCAGCTGGTGAGTGAGCAGTAAAGGGCGGCGAGGATGATGAGCTTGGCTTTCATTGTTGTAGGTGTGTGCTTTGTTTGTTCTGTTTTGTTTTGACAGTGCAAAGGAACACACTTGAAAATGCAATCCGTCCCGCTGTGGCAAAAGCTGAAAAAGTATTGCTACGCTTGCGCAAATGTATTTTGCAGGATTTTTTTGCTATATTTGGAAGTTTGCAACACGCACGCTCAAGTATTCAATATGAATCATTTGACCATTCTTGTAACAAATTTCCTGTATGCGGCAGCCTTCTGCCTTGCAATTGTTCTCGGTCTGGTGTTTTGCTTGTCCGGGAAAAGGCTTGGCCCGCAATTAAAGGTGCAGAAGATTCTCGGGGCGGTTTTGCTGCTTCTTGCCCTGAATATAGTAGCCCTTGATATAGTATCTCTGACCTTCAGTTCTCCTGCAGTATGGCTCTCGGTGGCTCTGATCCTGCCCAATATTGCTGTATTCGGCTGGATAATTGCTGTTGTTTTAAGATCTATTCACTCCAGCCTCCCCGAGCACCCCGGCCATAACGGCAGCCCTAGTGAGGCCCCGGAAAAAAGCTCGATGCCTGATGAAAATACAACCCTTGAAGAAACCCCGGTTCCGGAAGAAATCGAAGAAGATGACGAAGACGATGATTCCCAGCAGCTCGAAGAGCCCAATATGGACGATTTTATCTTCTTCCAGAAGGTTGAGGCTCTGATGGTTAACGAAAAGCTTTTCTGCGAACAGGAACTCTCGAGAGAAGACGTTGCCGCAGCCATAGGAACCAACAGGACATATCTTGTCCGCAGCATCAAGACTGCCACGGGCAAAACTTTCTCGTCTTATATCACAGACCTTCGCGTCAACTATGCCGCAAAACTGCTGACCTCTTCGGACGAACCTCTTGACCTTATCGCCACCCTTGTGGGCTTCCGTTCAAAGAGTGCTTACTACCGGGCATTCTCGGCTGCTTTCAACTGTTCTCCTGCCGAATACCGCAGGAACTCGGTCAGTTTTCAGACTCTTGAGAATTCGAATCTGCTTTAAGATTGGATATCGTGCAGGGTGAATCTGAATCCCAGCCCTCCACCTTCACGCTTGTATGCCTGAATCTCTCCCTTGTGGAAGAGAACAGCATTCCTTATTATCGACAGCCCCAGCCCGCTGCCCTCGCAGTTGCGGCTCCTGTCTCTTGACAACCTGTAGAAACGCTCGAAAATATGTTCGAGCTCGCCCTCTTCCACTCCAACTCCGTTGTCGCTGTAGTCGAAACAGAAGGTTCCGTCAGGGCTTTTTCTGAAGAGTATCCTCACCCGGGCACCCTTCCCGGCATATCTGATGCTGTTCTCGAG
The DNA here is from genome assembly GCA_029009115.1 of Bacteroidales bacterium. Taxonomy (GTDB): domain Bacteria; phylum Bacteroidota; class Bacteroidia; order Bacteroidales; family UBA932; genus Cryptobacteroides. Next base: position 17,969 of record JAQXJU010000042.1, read on the forward strand.
AAGATTGCGCAGTATCGAATGAATCAGCTGGTAGTTGGCGTGTATGCACACCGGAGGAATATCGCTCTCAATCTCGATTCCGGCTTCGGTCCTCGCTTCGGCAAGTTCCTCGCTCACTTCTTCGAACACGTTCTTGAGATTGACCGGCTCGGTAGCGAACTGCTGGGGAGCTTCTTCGAGTTTGGTTATTATTGAAATGTCACGTATGAGTTCGCTCAGCCTTACGCTCTGGAGGTAACTCCTTTGCAGGAAGAGTTCTTTCTTGGCCGGGTCCATATCGGGATGGTTGACCAGGGTCTCGAGGTAGCCTCTGATGCTGCTTACCGGAGTCTTGAGTTCGTGCGAGATGTTTCCTGTAAGCTCGTGCTTGAGGCGGCTTCTTTCCCTGCGTTCCTGGGCTTCCTCCTGCCTGAGGTAGTGCCGGTAGAGATAGAAGAATACAATAAGGGCAAGACACAGGGCCAGAGCCAGAGAAATGACGAGCATCCAGTCGAGCCTGAAGAATCTGGCAAGATCGACCTCGTAGGGACGTGCGCAGCGCACCACAATTCCCGAGCAGTTCTTGGCAAAGTAGAAGTATTTCTTTCCGACCGTGCCGGAGCGCCGTATTGCATAGGCTGTCCCGTCGGTGAGGCATTTCCTGACCTCGGGCCTTTGGAGATGGTTCTCCATCCCGCTTGCATCGGTGCGGCTGTCCAGCAGCACGTCTCCGCTTTCGCTGATTACGGTAATAGACAGATTGCCCGGAACCAGCGACAACGAAGCGCTGTCTGCCCCGCATCGGGCCACGATGTCGCAGTATGCTTCAAGATTTGCCGACAATATGGCCTTTTTGTTGCGGCTCTCGTTCAGCAGGGCAATAAGGGTCGCAGCAAGTGCAAAGGCAACCATTACACCTGCCCCTGCGATAAGCCTCTTATTCTTAACTTTCATATTTGCCGGGGTCTATGTAATAACCGAAACCGCTGCGGTTGCATATGAGTTTGTGCAGGGGGCCGAGTTTGGAACGTATTCTTGCAATATGTACGTCAACCGTTCTTTCGAGCACGTAGGGGGAGTCTTGCCAAAGTTCTCCGATTATTGCAGTCCGAGAAAAGTATTGCCCGGGAGTCCTTGCGAGCAGAACCAGTATGTCAAATTCCTTGCGCGACAGAATGACTTCTCTTCCCTGGGCGAGCAGGCGTCCGCTGAGAGGGTAAATTTCAAGCGGCCCGCAGACGATCTTTTCTGAATTGGAAGTGTCTTCAGGCCTGGAGGAGGCTCTTCTGAGAACAGCCTTGATTCGGGCATTGAGCTCTCCGAAAGAAAAGGGCTTGGATATATAGTCGTCACCTCCCGAGGCGAATCCCTTCAGAAGATTGTCTTCGGTCCCCAACGCGGTGAGAAAAATGATGGGGGTTTTAAGACCCTTCTTCCGCCTCAGCAGAGAGGCGAAATCGAATCCGTTCATTTCCGGGAGCATTACATCCAGAAGGATGAGCCCGGTTCCGGAATGCACGGCAGGCAAGGCCTCTTCTGCACTGGATGCGCAGATTACCTTGTAGCCTTCGCTCTCGAGATTGAAACTGAGAATCTCTCTGAGGTCGGCCTCGTCTTCTATTACAAGTATCTCTTCGTTCATCTCGCCTGCAAAGATATCACTTCTTGTCCACAGTTGCTCCTCAAACTGTTAAACAATTGTTAATTCGTCATCTGCCTGTTTGAAAGAGGGAATACTTGCCCCAACTTTGCAGCCGGAAATTACAAAAAGAAGACAAATGGTATTAAGTATTCTGACTCTCATCGGCGCCCTGGGACTTTTCCTCTACGGGATGAACCTGATGAGTACCGGACTCCAGAAAGCCGCCGGGTCCGGATTGCGCCGCTTCCTCGCATCCATCACATCAAACCCGGTCAAGGGCGTTTTCACCGGTCTGGGGGTGACAGCCGTAATACAGTCTTCAAGTGCCACTACCGTTATGGTGGTGGGCTTTGTTAATGCAGGCCTCCTGACCCTTGCGCAGGCAATCAGTGTCATAATGGGTGCCAATATCGGGACCACAATGACGGCCTGGATTATTGCTCTATTCGGCTTCAAGGCCGATGTATCGGTGCTGGCCGTGCCCCTGATGGCTCTGGGGTTCATCTTGAGTATGTCAAAGAAGAGCAAACTGCGCGACATAAGCCAGGTGGTGGTCGGATTCAGCCTTCTGTTCCTGGGACTTTCGTTTATGAAGGAATCGGTCCCCGACCTCAAGTCCAGCCCCGAGGTCCTGCAGTTTCTTCAGAACTGGTCGGGCAAAGGAATGCTCTCGGTGCTTCTCTTCGTGCTGGTCGGAACAGTGCTTACACTTGTGCTCCAGTCTTCGAGCGCCACGGTTGCCCTGACCCTTATCTTCCTTAATATGGGATGGATACAGTTCGATATGGCGGCTGCGATGGTGCTCGGTGAAAACATAGGAACCACCATAACGGCAAACATTGCTGCCGCGGTGGGCAACGCCAACGCAAAGCGGGCGGCGCTTGCCCATACCATCTTCAATGTGTTCGGTGTAATATGGGCACTTGCCCTGTTCAGGCCCTTCCTCTCGCTGATTCATCTGATTGTTGACGGGCTCGGCCTCTCGGCCTCGGCGCAGGAGGCTCCTCTCTACAGCCTGTCTATGCTCCATACTGTGTTCAACCTGATTAACACCTCTCTTCTGATATGGTTCATCCCCGTAATCCGTAAGGCTGTCTGCAAGCTGATCAAGGAGAAGGAAAGCGATGAACAATCCGGAAAACTTGTTTATATCAATGCCGGGCTGATTTCAACTCCTGAACTTGCTCTTTCTGAGGCAGAGAAAGAGGTCCGGCATTTTGCAAACATAATGCGCCGCAGTCTTGGCGCGGTCATATCGGCCGTTGAAGCCTCGGGCGACGAGAAGTCCTTCCGTCCCTGGGCGGACAAACTGGTCCGTTATGAGGAAATCTCAGACCGTATTGAGTACGAGACAGTATCTTTCCTCAACAAAGTGAGCCGCGACGCGCTCAGCGCCGATTCTATACTGCGGATCAAGTCGCTGTACAGGATAGTAGGCGAGATGGAGTCGCTCGGCGACAGCGGCGAGGCTGTAAGCAGGCTTCTCTCAAGAGGGCTGGAACATTCCTGCAGGCTCTCTGAAGAGCATAAACAGTCGCTGCGCGAACTTGCCGGACTCGTTGACAAGGCATACGATGCTATGGAGTACAATCTTGGCAACTGCACCACCATCAGCGACATCGACAATGCCGTCATAGCCGAGGTGGATATCAACCGCAAGAGAGATGCCCTCCGTGATGCCCAGCTGTCAAGCCCCGGAAACGATGGAGAGAACTATTTCGAAAGCGTACTCTACCTGTCGATGATTGAAAGCCTTGAGAAGATGGGAGACTATATCATCAACATTTCGCAGTCCATAATGAACTGGCGCAAGGGCCGCCCCGACGGTGCAAGTGCCTGGGACGACTAACGGTTGTAGTCGATTTTGTCCTGCGAAGGGATGAGAAGGGTAATAACCAGGTAGGCGATGAGGGCACCGAGCACTGCCGTGGGAATGGCGATGAGCACCCAGATGATACGGAAGAGAACAGGGTCGGTATCGAAGTATTCGCCAAGACCTGTGCATACTCCGGCAAGGACACGGCCTTGTCTTATTCTGCGGAGTTTCTTCATTGTCTGAAAGTGTTATGGTTCAACAGGGGCAAAGATATCAATTTTTCCATATCTTTGTCCTTGATTATATAATATAGGTAAAACTATGAAGAGACCGATATTGCTTTCAGCATTGATGCTTGTATCCTCCCTTGTTTTTTCGCAGCCTGCCTCAGGGCAGTTTCCTCCTCTTGAAGGCGAGGGCAAGACTGCGGTAATCTGTCACCGCGGCTACTGGAACTGCGAGGCCGCAGGCTACAGCCAGAATTCTATCGCAGCCCTGCGCGAAGCCCAGAGGCTGGGTTTCTGGGGGAGTGAGTGCGACATCCATCTTACCGGCGACAACAGGGTCATAGTCAATCACGACCCCAAGATCAACGGAAAGTCAATCCACGACGGAAAGTTCGAGGAACTAGCCGCTGAACTCCTGCCCAACGGCGAACGCAGGCCATCGATTGAGGAATACCTGCAGCAGGCAGCAAAGTCCACTTCAACCCGCCTTATCATCGAGTTCAAGGAAATGCCCTCCGACGAGAGGAATGACCTTCTTGTGGACCTTACCATAGCCGCTCTCAAAGAATACGGCCTGTACGACCCCCAGAGGGTGGGCTTCATATCGTTCAGCCATCATATCTGCAAGAAGATAGCCTCGGAGCATCCTCGCTTCATTAATCAGTATCTCAACGGCAATATCTCGCCTGAAAAGCTTGCTGCAGAGGGTATAAACGGAATGGACTACAACAAGAGCATCCTCAGCCTCAAGCCCCAGTGGATAAAAGACTGCGCCAGGCTCGGTATGTCCTCGAACGTGTGGACGGTGAATAGCGCCGATACTATGGACAAGATGATAGAGAACGGAATCGGGGCCATTACCACCAATGAGCCAGAACTTCTCCGCTCCCGGCTCGCTGACAAGGAGCTCAGATGAAAAAGGCCGTTTACATTTTTCTGGTCAGCATTCTGACTCTGTCACTTCTGGCTGGATTCGCGGCAAAGGAATTCTCGCTAGACCTCGGGGCTTTGTCCTGGATCGGTTCCTGGGTATCCTCGCCCGTTGCCCTTCTGCTCGGCATAGCATTCGCCCTTGTATTCGGTTCGGTGTTCGGGAAGTTCAACTCCCTGATGTCCAAGCGTCTGCTTCAGTATTCCGTGGTTGGTCTCGGTTTCGGGATGAATCTCTCCCAGGCCGTTGCTTCCGGAAAGGAAGGTATGCTCTTTACCATCGTGAGCGTATTCGGGACTCTTGCATTAGGCTATCTCATTGGCCGCAAGCTGCTCAAGGTCGATTCCCAGACCTCATACCTCATCTCGTCGGGAACCGCCATCTGCGGAGGCTCTGCAATTGCAGCCGTAGGACCAACCATCAAGGCCCGGCCCGAGTCTATGTCCGTGGCTCTCGGAGTGGTGTTCGTGCTGAATGCCGTGGCCCTATTCATCTTCCCCTGGATAGGAGATGCTATAGGCCTTGGGATGAAGCAGTTCGGTATGTGGTCTGCAATTGCTATCCACGATACCTCAAGTGTAGTGGGTGCTGCAGGAGCCTATGACCAGATGCACCCCGAACTGATGCTTCAAGAGGGTGTTTCTGCCCTGGAGGTAGCAACCACCATCAAGCTGACCCGTGCCCTGTGGATAGTTGTGATTGTGCTTGTAACACCCTTCTTCTTCCGCGAAAGCAGCTCATCGCCAGACTCCGCCCGCAAGCCTTTCTACAAGGCCATACCGATGTTCATAGTGTGGTTCATTGCAGCCATACTTGTCAATACCTACATTCTCTCAAACTCCGCTTTCATAGGTGAATCGGCGTCGAGGGTCTGCACTTCAATCAGCCACTCTATCAATGTGCTTGCAAAGCAGATGATAACCCTTTCGCTGTTCTTTATCGGAGCCAGCCTTACCCGAAAGACCCTCAAGGCCGTGGGATTCAAACCTATGGTTCAGGGTGTTGCCCTATGGATTATCATAAGCGTGGTATCTTTGGGATACATACTTGTCTTTGCCTGAAGCCAAGATGAAAGACTATATCTACAAACTCGAAATGAAGACCCGGGATTACGAGTGTGATGCCCAGGGTGTGGTTAACAATGCCAATTACCAGCACTATCTCGAGGCAACCCGCCACGAATGGCTGCAGAGCGAAGGTTTTTCTTTCAGTAAGTGGCACGAGGAGGGCATTGATATGATGGTCTCCGAGATTTGCATACGCTACAAGACCCCGCTGCGCGGACAGGAGGTTTTTCTCTCCTGCCTTAATATCAGAAGGGAGGGGGCAAGGTTCATCTTCGAGCAGGACATCTACCGCAAGAGTGACCTTCGGCTCTGCGTGAGCGCAGAAGTCACTACCGTCTGTCTTGTTGACGGACGGCTTTCGCGAGGTGACGGTATTGCCTCTTACTTCGAGAAGTATTTGAGATTGTCGTAGCCGGGCTTCAACTCTCCGCTCTCACACTTGTGGATGACTTCTACCACGGCGTCGTTCATAGGTGTGGGGACTCCCACCTTGCGACCGTATGCACATACCGAACCGTTGATTGAGTCAACCTCGGTAAGTTTACCGTTCTCGAGATCCTGCAGCATACTTGCCTTTAGAAGGGCGTGCTTGCGTATGGCTATGGGGATAATCATAAACGAGAAAGCCTTCTTGACAGGATTGCCGTAGTCGAGAAGTTTTACGATGTCCTTGCCCTGGACAGGCTCTATCCGGATACCGGCCTTGCTGCATACGTCTATGCATTCCTTTATTATAGCCTGGACTATCTTGCGTGAGGCCTTGTTGCCAGCAGCCTCGCCGAAGGTGGTTCCCAGCACCGCGCTCATTCCCGAGAAGGAGGCGTTGATAAGGAGCTTGCTCCAGCGTGTCCCAATGAAATTTTCTTCGATTGAGGCTTCTCCCATAAGGTCGAGAAGAGCCTTTACCTGTGCTGTTTTGGGATTGGGTTTCGCCGACAGCGAGCCGAGTCCGAAGGTCAGGGCATCGGCCGAACTTGTGAGTTCGCATTCGCCGGGGCCCTTCATTGTGGCACCCCAGGCCACGGTGCAGCCAAGGACCCTGTCTTCGCCCACGATTTCTGCGATTCCAATCTCGGGAAGCCCGTTCTGGAAGGTGACTATTACTCCATCCTCGGCAAGATAGTCCTTCAGGAAAGTCACCACTTCGGGGTTCTTCTGCTGCTTTGTCATCAGGAAGATGATGTCATAAACCTCGCTCATCTCGCTGTCTGTCAGGGCGTTGACTTTCTGTACGAAATCAACGGTTCCACTCACATGCGCACCCTTGGCTTTCAGGGCCTCGACGTGGGCCTTGTTATGGTTGATCAGGTCAATGCTTCCACCGCCCCGGGTGATGTATGCGCCGAGTATCGTTCCGAGTGAACCGGCGCCATAGATGGCTGCTCTCATTGTGTGTTCAGGTTTTGTTTTTTGCGGCTCAAATATAGCCAAAAGTTCTCAATTCGCCGGTTCTTTTCGTATATTTGCCCGGTTATGGAAATCTTGTTACTTGCTGTCGCTCTTGCGATGGACTGCTTTGCCGTAAGCGTAATCTGCGGCGTGATTCTAAGAAAGCCCGATGCTCCCTCAATGCTGCGTCTAGCTGTGCTTTGCGGTCTTTTTCAGGCCCTTATGCCATTTGTGGGCTGGTCTCTTACCACCCACTTCAGCGAGTACCTTGAGGCTGTCGATCACTGGGTAGCCTTTGCAATGCTCGCCTTCATAGGTGGACGTATGATAGCCAGCGCCTTCAAGCCCGAAGAATCAAAGGACCATATCAATCCCAGGAACCTGCGTTCGCAGGTGGCCCTTGCCTTTGCTACGAGCATAGATGCAATGGCAGTGGGAATCAGTTTTGCCTGCACGGGATACTCGACTCTTTCTTCTCTCGTAACACCTCTGGCCTCGATAGGCATAGCCTCCTTCTCGCTGAGCATCCTTGGCTCTCTTTTGGGAATCCGTTTCGGAGAGACTGTCAACAAGAAGGTCCGTCCCGAACTTCTCGGCGGAATTATTCTCATCCTGATAGGTGTCAAGATTCTGATAGAGCATCTATGGTAATACTCGTCACCGGAGCCAGCAGCGGAATAGGCTACAGCGCGGCACTGAGTCTTGCAAGGCGTGGCCACACCGTTTATGGCGCTGCCCGCAGGCTCGAACGAATGAGCCCTCTGGCCGAAGAAGGGGTAATCCCGGTCAGGCTTGACGTGACCGACTCCCAGGCCTGCCGCGAACTCGTAGAGAGAATAGCCTTGGAGCAGGGCAGGATTGATGCCCTTGTGAACAATGCCGGATACGGTTATTTCGGGGCCATCGAAACGGTTTCCGACGAGCAGGCACGCCGCCAGATAGAGGTTAACCTCTTTGCTCTGGCCTCTCTGACCCGCCTTGTGCTGCCTTTGATGCGAACTCAGGGCAGAGGACGCATTGTGAACATATCTTCTGTTGCAGGTAAGGTAGTGCTGCCCTTCGGAGGCTGGTACCACGTTTCGAAGTTTGCTGTCGAGGCTTTCAGCGATGCCCTCAGAATGGAGGTGCGTCCCTTCGGAATAAGGGTGTCCCTGATAGAGCCCGGCGGAATCAAGACCGACTGGGGAGGAATTGCCGCGGACAATCTCGAATCCTCCACAAGGGGGACGGTATATGAAAAAGCTGCCGCAAAAGAGGCTGCTCTTCTGCGCTACGGCTATTCCGGCAACTTCCTTTCACGGCCCGGGTACATAGCGCGTTCGGTTGTACGCGCCGTAGAGTCAAAGCGGCCCCGCCTCAGATACCGCAGCGGCAGGGGAGCCTCGCTGCTTGTGTTTTTCCACTCCATCCTACCGGCCCGCTGGTGGGATGCCCTTATGAGACTATTCATATGAAAGCCAAAACAATAAGACAAATAGCAGCAGGCCTGTTTTTCGCCGGGATAACGCTTCTGCTCTCAGGTATTAACCACCATCTTGCCGGCTCTCTGGGCTGGATGGCAGATTTGCAGTTCCTTCCCGCGCTTCTTGCCCTGAACCTGGCAGTTGTAGCTGCTCTTGTGCTTCTGACCCTGCTTTTCGGACGTATATACTGTTCGCTTATCTGTCCTCTGGGCATATTCCAGGACATCCTTGCCCGGATAGTTGCAAAACGCCGCAAGCGCTCCGCAGGCTTTCGCAAAGAACTCAAATGGCTGCGCTACCCCCTGTGGGTGCTGTATGTTGCCGCTTTGCTGGCCGGCTTTCAGGTTTTCGTGGCCATACTTGCCCCGTACAGCACCTGGGGCAGGATAGTGGGGAGCATCTTTTCCCCTTCTTCCTGGGGAGTCGTAGCCATCGCCGCAGGGGGATTTGTCGTTGTGGGTAGCCTTGCCGTGCTCGGAGGTCTGGGGATAATCGGAGGGCGGAGCTGGTGCAATGCCGTATGCCCCGTCGGAACCACCCTGAGCTTCTTCTCTCGCTTTGCCCTCTTCCGCCCCGTAATTGATGCGTCCAGATGCAGAGAATGCCGCCAGTGCGAGCGCCTCTGCCGTGCTTCCTGCATAGATATCGCGTCAAAGTCAATAGATTACAGCCGATGTGTGGATTGCTTCGACTGTCTTGATGACTGCAGATTCGGTGCATTGAGCTACCGTTTCGCCTACTCCCGAAAGAACCCCTCACCGGAGGCTCCGGCCACTTCGAACGCACAGTCTTCGCGCCGCGCCTTTCTGCTTGCATCGGCTTTTGCCGCCGGAAGCGTTCTTCGTGCCCAGACTCCCAAACTCGACGGAGGAAAGGCCCCGATAGTGCCAAAGAAGGAGCCTCGTCGCCGAGTTCCCATCACTCCGCCGGGCTCGCAAAGCGCCGAAAATCTCTATTCAAAGTGCACTGCCTGCCAGCTTTGCATCTCAAACTGCCCCAACGGGGTTCTTCGCCCTTCGCTTGACCCTGAGCACTTTATGCAGCCTTATTCTTCTTATGAGAAAGGATGGTGCCGCCCTGAATGCACGTCTTGCGGCGAACTCTGCCCCACCGGGGCGATACTCCCTCTGACTCGCGAACAGAAAACGGCAGTGAGCGTAGGCAGGGCCGTATGGCACAGGCACCACTGCCTGCCTGTCCGCGACGGGGTCAGCTGCGGCAACTGCGCCAGCCACTGCCCTTCGGGAGCCATAGTGATGGTCCCCTTGAATCCCGATGACAAATCCTCGCTGAAGATTCCTTCGGTACTCGAGGACAGGTGCACGGGCTGCGGAGCCTGCGAGTATCTCTGCCCTGTCAGGCCCATCAGCGCAATAAGGGTCGAAGCCAATACCAAACATATACTCCGTTAGTATGAAGAGAAGAGAATTCCTCAAAGACAGCCTTCTTGCAGGCGCCGGTCTTGTCGTCGGAGCGTCCTGCGGCAGTCCTTCGCGCAAAGCGTCCGGGTCCCGGATGGAATACCGCCAGTTCTGCGGCGACCAGGTTTCGCTTCTGGGATACGGATGTATGAGATGGCCCTCGACCAAGGGCCCTGACGGCAATGCTCTATACGACCAGGATAGCATCAACACCCTCGTTGACTATGCCATTGAGCACGGGGTGAACTATTTCGATACCGCTCCGGTCTATTGCCAGGGGCTTTCGGAGGAACTTACCGGCAAAGCCCTTTCACGGCATCCCAGGGAGAAGTATCTGATTGCCACCAAACTTTCGGCAGCTATGCGCGACAACGGAGAGCGCCAGCTCGAGAAGTGCATAGAGATGTATCACAATTCGCTCGAGAAACTCCGTACCGACTATATCGACTACTATCTCCTGCATTCCCTTGGGGGAGGCAAGGGCCTGAGCTCACTACAGGAGAGGGTGCTCGACAGCGGGGTGCTCGATTACTTCCTCGGGGAGCGCCGCAAAGGAAAGATACGTCATCTCGGATTCTCCTTCCACGGCTCGGTAGAGGTCTTCGACCATCTTCTTTCTCTTCACGACAAGGTTCACTGGGACTTTGTGCAGATTCAGATGAACTATGTCGATTGGAGGCACGCATCGGGGCGTAATGTCCGTGCGGACTACCTCTATTCCGAACTCGAAAAGAGGGGCATTCCGGTAGTGATTATGGAACCCCTGCTGGGAGGCCGCCTTGCCAAGTTGCCTTCGCATCTGGCCGAAAGGCTCAAGTCTGAGCGTCCCGAAGACAGCATCGCCTCCTGGGCATTCCGCTTCAACGGTTCTTTCCCCGGGGTTATGTCGGTTCTGAGCGGTATGACCTATATGGAGCATCTGCAGGACAATATTGCAACCTTCTCGCCTCTCGAGCCCTGCTCCAGGAAAGAATTCACCCTGCTGGAAGAGGTCGCCACCTCCCTTAAAAAGTATCCGCTCGTCCCCTGTAATGCCTGCGACTACTGTATGCCCTGCCCTTATGGCATTGATATTCCGGGTATTCTCACGCACTACAATTCCTGTGTTACTGAAGGAGTTATGGGCTCGGGACCCGGCGAAGACGGATACCGGAGGGCTCGCAGAAAGTATCTGCTGAGCTATGGCCGCTTGGTAGAGCGCGAACGTCAGGCTGACCACTGCATAGGCTGCGGCATCTGCAACCGCTACTGCCCGCAGGGAATAGACATTCCCCGCGAACTCAGGCGCATCGACAACTACGTCGAATCGCTGAAACTTCAGGACTGAGACTCGTAGTCCTTGAGTGCCTTTATGGCCTGAGGGCAGAGAATCAGAATCGCGATGACATTGATCCAGGTGGTAAGACCAACACCTATGTCTCCGATCTGCCATACAAGATTGGCTTCTTTTGCCGCTCCGAACGCCACTGCGGCAAGAAGGATTATCCTGTATATCCAGGTTACGGCCTTTTCGGCCCGTAACTTCCTTCCTTTTCCACTGAGAGAAAAGAGATACACTATGCTTGACTCGGCATAGAAGCAGTAAGCCATTATGGTTGTGAACGCAAAGAAGAACAGTGCCACGGTGATGAAAGCGCTTCCGAAGCCGCTGAATACCGAATCTACGGCAGCCTGGGTGAATCCCACATAGTTGTTTCCAAGTTCGGGGGCTCCGGCGTGAATCATCTCTCCTGCAGGCGAGAATACGTTGAAGCTTCCGCTGCTCAGAATCATCAGGGCAGTTGCGGTGCACACGAGTAGGGTATCCACATACACCGAGAATGACTGCACCAGACCCTGGACTGCAGGATGTCTGACCTCGGCGCTTGCAGAGACAATGGCTCCTCCGCCCTGTCCTGCCTCGTTCGAGAAGAGCCCCCTCTTGACTCCCATTGCAATGGTGCTTCCCAGAATCCCCGAGCACAAGGGATTGATTCCGAATGCATTGCTGACTATGCTCGCAAAGACTGCGGGAATCGCATCCCAGCGTGTCACCAGAACTACAATTGAAATCAGTATGTATCCCAGGGCCATAAAGGGAGTGACTATCGAGGCAACCTTTGAGATGCTCTTGAGGCCTCCTATGACTACAAGCGCAAGTATGACCGCGAGTATCAGGCCACCGGCCAGAGGACTGATGTGAAGAGTGTTATGCATTGCCGATGCTGCTCCATTGGCCTGCACCGTAACGAGAAGGCAGCCGTATCCGAGTATTGTAAGCAGGGCGAAGACTATGCCCAGAGCCTTGCTGTGAAGCCCCTTTGAAATGTAGCTGAACGGCCCTCCACACCACTGCCCGTTGTGAGGGAACTTGTACATCTGAGCAAGGGTCGATTCGATAAAGGCCGTTGAAGCCCCGAAAAATGCTATAACCCACATCCAGAAAACAGCCCCCGGGCCGCCCATTGCTATTGCAGTGGCCACACCCACGATATTGCCTGTACCTACACGTCCAGAGAGAGCGACGCAGAATGCCTGGAAAGAGGATATTCCCTTTGCTCCCCCTGACGGGTCCTCGTTGGAAGCACCGCCCTTGAATAGCAGACGGCACATCTGCCTGACTTTACGCACCTGGACAAAGCGTGTCCTGAAACTGAAATAAAGTCCTGCGCCTATCAGAAGAACAATCAGGGCAGGACTCCAGACTATATCGTTTACAGAAGAAACAATTTGCTCGAGCATTCACAAATATAATTAAAAAATGTAACTTTGCGGCCCTATGGCTCCCGGAAAAGACATACTTCTGGCCCGGCTTCGCTCGGGAGATGCGTTAAGCGGAATCGAACGCCTGAGGCTGACCTTCCTGCTGGCCCTTCCGGCAATACTCGCCCAACTGTCGATGTGCCTGCTGAGCTATATCGATTCGGCAATGGTAGGCCGTCTGGGAAGTGCCCAGGCCGCTGCAGTCGGGCTTGTGAGCACTACCGCGTGGATTTTCGGCAGTTTCTGCTATGCCAATTCTTCCGGTTTTACAGTGCAGATTGCTCACCGCTGCGGTGCCGGCGACAGGGCCGGAGCCCGCAGGGTCTTCCTTCAGGGCCTTGGAACCACCCTTGCCGTGAGCGCAGGTTTTGCCGCCCTGGGAATAGCCATAAGTTCGCGTCTTCCTGTCTGGCTCGGCGGAGGACCTGACATAATTGCCGATGCATCAGATTATTTCAGGATTTACTCTCTCTTCCTGCCGTCTTTTCAGCTTGCCGTTTACTGCGAGTCTGCACTGATTGCCAGCGGAAATATCAAGATTCCCAGCATCACGAGCATTGCTATGTGCGTTGCAGATGCGGCCTTCAACTATATCTTTATCTTCCTCTGCGCTTGGGGAGTCAGAGGCGCTGCCGTCGGTACTGCACTTGCCACCCTGCTTGCAGGCCTGTTCCTGCTGTTCTACCTCAGGCGCTTCAGCAACGAACTCGGCCGCCGCGCCTCGGGTGAAGTTGACCATCAGAGCCTGTCTTCCTCGAAACAGGTGCTCTCGAAGGCTATCGGCATAGCCTGGCCCCTTTGGATACAGAATCTTGCAGTGCGAGGTGCCTACATAGCCGCAACAGTCATAATCGCCCCTCTGGGGACCATTGCCATAGCCGCCAACTCATTTGCAATCATCGCAGAAGGATTCTGTTATCTGCCCGGATACGGGATGCAGGATGCGGCAACCACTCTCGTTGGACAAAGCCTCGGCGCCGGGCGCAAGGACCTTGCCAGACGCTTTGCCGGTATCACCATACTCAGTGGCTCGTCGATGATGTTTGTCCTCGCTGTTCTGATGTGGATCTTTGCACCCCAGCTTATGGGTATGCTCACACCCGATGCCGAGGTAGTAAGCCTAGGTGCCCGCTGCCTCAGAATCGAAGCCTGGGCGGAGTTCTTCTTCGGAGTCGGGATAGTTGCCAACGGATGCTGCGTCGGTGCCGGTGACACGCTCTTCCCTTCGATACTCAATCTCTTGAGTATGTGGGTGATACGTATAGGCGTCGCTCTGTTGCTGATTCCCCGCTTCGGACTCGAAGGCTATTGGTATGCAATGGCCGCGGAGCTGACTGCCAAAGGAATTGTCTTCGCAGCCCGCATCCGCGGCACACGTTGGATGAGAAAGAATCTTGCTATTTGACGCAGTCCATGACTCCCCTCAGGTAGCCTACCGACTCGGCAACTCCAATGAGAGGATTAGCAGGGTTCTTCTCGAATTCTATAGAGATGACACCCTTGTAGCCGCTCTTCTTGATTGCTTTTACGATGGCGGGGATGTCCATCTTTCCGCGCCCCATCTCCCAGGTCTTGCCTTGCTTTGAAGGGTCGGTTTCATCCTTGATGTGGATGTCGTAAATCCAGTCTTTGTATTTGACAAGGTCCTTGGCAGGGTTCTTCCCGAAGCGGAAAGAGTGTCCGAGGTCGATACAGCAGCCTATTCCAATGGTGGGGTCTCCAACCATCTCTACAATCTTGCGTACATCGGGGAATGGAGCCTTGTCGGGACCGTGGGTATGGATGGCAAGCTTGATTCCGGTGCTCTTCACCTTCTGGATGCAGTAGTCAAGAAGCTCGTAGTTAGGGACACCCATAAACATTTTGGCCCCGAAACGTGATGCGTAGTCAAAAGCGCGGTCAACATCCTCGACACTCCTCATATATATAGGTCCGAGGATATAGGGCTCGACACCATATTCGGCACACTTTGCCTTGAAGGCTTCCATATCCAGAACGCTTGCGTCGAGCGGAAGCTGGAAGTCCTTGATGGACATATACTTGACATCGATGCTCTTAAGAAATGCCAGGGCATCCTCGAAGGGAAGCTTGCGGAAGGTATAACCCGCTACTCCAATCTTGTAGTTCTCTGAAGGGTGCTGGACCTTTTCCTGAGCCATTGCGGCGAAGTTGAAGGCAGTTGCTGCGAACGTTGCGGCAAGTGCAATTTTCAGTAAGTGTTTCATAATGTTTGTAGTTGTGTAATACGAATTATTCTTGAGGTTTCGGGGGTGACCTTCGTGGAGTCGTCGATGCGCTCTCCCAGGAGAGCTGCAACGTGAGAGGCGCTTCCGTCGCCGGCAACGGCAAGTACGGCCTTCCTTTTCTGCGAGGGCGTATATGACAGGTCGGTGAAAAGGTCGCTGAGTTTCTTGCGTCCCTTCATTCCAAGTGGAACAAGCCAGTCTCCCTGCTTCCAGCTCCTCAGAGTAAAGGGGAAGGGGAGTGCCCGCTCGTCGAAGATGAGTGTGCCGGCGCTCTGTTTAAGCTTTTGGGGAGTGTCCTCCAGTTGTATCGAAATCAGTTTCCCGTCCACTATGTACTCACCCGGAGCATTGACTGTCAGCGAGAAAGATTCACGCATCTCTTCGGGGGAAATGAGCTCTATATGTCCTCGCGAGAGTTCGGCAGTCCAGCCGCTGCGCGATTCGAAGCGCTTGCCCCGGGAAGTCTCTTCTCCGGCGGCCTTGCAAATTGCAGCGATGCTCTCTGTGGAGAATCCCTTTCCTTCCACAAAACGGGCTGTCAGATATTCATGATGGCCAAGCGAGTTCAGGATGTCGAGATGCAGGACTTTTGCGTCGCTGCTCGTCAGTCCTGCTTTGCGGGCGCTCTGCCAGTATTCTTCTGCAATTCCGTCAACCTGACTTATATGCTGCATATCAGAGCGCAGGGTTGAAAGGAACGAGGGGTTGATCTTCTCGAAGAGGGGCAGGACCCCGGTTCTCAGCAGATTGCGCTTGTATCTGGTATCGGAATTGGTGCTGTCCTCTCTCCACGACTTTCCGTTCGATTTCATCCAACTGGTGATTTCGTCTCGGCTGATGTCGAGCATAGGCCTGAGGACCCTTGCACCTTCAACGACAGAGTCGGGTGACATACCCTTGAGACCCCTTGTTCCTGTGCCTCTGAGTAGGTTCAGAAGGAAGGTTTCGGCCTCGTCGTTGGCATTGTGTGCCACAGCCACTGCGTCGAAGCCCTCTGAAGAGCAAAGCTGGGCAAACCAGCGGTAACGCAGTCTCCGTGCTGCCATTTCGATGCTTTCTCCTGCCGATTCGGCTTCGGATGCAGTGTCAAAACGGCGGCAGTACA
Organism: Bacteroidales bacterium; assembly: GCA_029009115.1. Lineage (GTDB taxonomy): Bacteria > Bacteroidota > Bacteroidia > Bacteroidales > UBA932 > Cryptobacteroides. The sequence goes on from JAQXJU010000042.1 coordinate 33,997, forward strand.
GGGTCAGCCCCTTGTCGGAGCACCATTTGCGGACAAAGTCCTCGTCGGCGTCCGATTCGGCCCCCCTGAGCGAAAAGTTGCAGTGGGCAACTGCGAAAGAAGCCTCCGGAAACAAGTCTGAAGCCCTTTCGGAGAGGTACATCGAGTCGATGCCTCCGCTCACTGCAAGCAGTATTCTCACTTTTTCTCGCGGGGTCTGAAGGTGTATGCGAAGCTGAATGAGATGAATTCCTTGAGCTGGATTCTCTGGCGGGCATTGCTGCCGTCTTCATCAGCAATCATCACGATAGGGTCGTAGATGAGCCAGGTGTTGAAGGCGATGTTGAAGTTGCGGGCAAACTTGAAACTGATCTTATTGTCCCAGTTCACACGGGTCCACTCGAATGGATGGTCGAGGTAGTCTGTGAAGAGTACCAGCTGAGTCTCGTATTTGAGGTTGCTGTTGATGACAAACTTCATATCAGTTTTAATCTGGGCACCAAACTGGAACTTGGCTTTGCGGTAGAAACTGCCTATCAGGGCGTCGTCCTTGGCGGCCACGGCCTCCAGATACCCGGGGTCATCGGCCTCGCAGGCGAGTTCCATACCGTAGTTCTTGCGAAGAAGGGCGTTTCTGACAATTGTGAAACCTCCGGTGAGGGGAGCCATATTGAGGTCGAACCAGCTCGTAGGTTTCCACTCGAGACCGAGTGCCAGATTTGTGTAGGCCGGCGAAAGGAATCCCGATTTAATCCCGTCCGGCGACCACTTTCCGCTTTCGGCATCCTGGATGTACTTTTTCGGAGTGTCGGTGAACTGCGAGCGGAAGTCGAACGACGCGGCATAGTCCCATTTCGAATCCTTCTTGGTCTGGTATGCCCACTTGCTTTCAAAGTAGATACGGTCGTTGCTCTTCTGGAGTATTCCCTTCTTGTCCGAGGAGTGCAGGAAGCCATAGTTCAGCTGGATTCGGTTGTTCCAGCTCATAAGGTCTTTCTTGTAGTTGGCCTTTCCGTCGATTCCTGTGCTCAGGGTCGCGGTGTTGTATCCTCCTGCAGCCCAGTTGCTCAGCGAGGTCTGGTTGAATCCTATGCTCAGGTCCACCGAGTTGGTCCAGTAGTTCTTCTTGGGGGCTGCAGAGTTTGTCTTGGGGGCGTTGACTATGGCCTCGGCGGCTTCTGCCGCAGTCTTCTGTACATTGCTCTGGGCCGATGCCGACAAGGCGGAAGCCACAATAAGGGCGGATGCGGTAATCCGGAATAAGCTCTTCATAATAGATAATCAGTATGCAATTGCAAATACTACTCTTCTGTGCGAAGGCTTGCCGGAGAAAATGTCGGTGCCTTCCTCTTCGCACACGAAACTGTCTTCGGGTATGCAGCGTATGGTTGCCTTGGTCTCGTCCTTGATTTTTTGCTCGGTTTCGGGGGTCCCGTCCCAGTGGCAGAGAAGGAAGCGTCCGGTTTGAATCTTTTCCTTGAATTCTTCCCAGTTGTCGCATTTCTCGACCCTCGATTCTCTGAAGTCTGCAGCCTTGCGGTAGATATTGGCCTGGATGTCATCGAGCAGGCTGTGGATATGGGCGCAGATGCCTTCGAGCGCCATAGTCTCCTTGGTAAGGGTATCGCGGCGGGCAACTTCGACCGTGCCTGCAGCAAGGTCTCTGGCTCCCATTGCAATCCTTACGGGTACACCCTTGAGCTCCCATTCGGCAAACTTGAATCCGGGGCGCAGGGTGTCTCGGTCGTCGATCTTGACACTGTGTCCCATCTGCTCAAGTTCAGTTTTGATTGCTTCCATCTTGCCAAGAACGGCAGCACGCTCCTCCTGGGTCTTGTAGATGGGAACCATCACAACCTGGATGGGGGCAAGTGCAGGAGGAAGAACGAGGCCTTCGTCGTCGGAATGGGCCATGATCAGGGCTCCCATAAGGCGGGTGCTGACTCCCCAGGAAGTGGCCCAGACATATTGCAGAGAGCCGTCCTTGTCGGCAAACTTCACGTCGAATGACTTGGCGAAGTTCTGGCCGAGGAAGTGGGATGTACCTGCCTGAAGGGCCTTGCCGTCCTGCATCATAGCTTCGATTGTGAGTGTGTCGAGGGCTCCGGCGAACCTCTCGTTGGGACTCTTGTGACCCACGATTACGGGAAGAGCCATATAATTTCGGGCGAAGTCTGCATACACCTCGACCATCTCCCTGGCCTTGGCTTCGGCCTCTTCGGAAGTAGCGTGAGCGGTGTGCCCTTCCTGCCAGAGGAACTCCGCGGTGCGGAGGAACATTCTTGTGCGCATCTCCCATCTGACCACGTTGCACCACTGGTTGCAGAGTATGGGCAGGTCTCGCCACGAATTAATCCAGTTCTTGTAGGTGCTCCAGATAATGGTTTCGGAGGTAGGACGGACTATCAGTTCTTCTTCGAGCCTGGCCTCGGGATCCACTACAACACCCTTTCCGTCGGGGTCGTTCATAAGACGATGATGAGTCACCACGGCACATTCCTTGGCGAATCCGGCAACGTGCTCGGCCTCGCGGCTGAAGAAAGATTTTGGAATGAACAGGGGAAAGTAGGCATTCTGGACTCCGGTCTTCTTGAACATAGAGTCAAGTACGGACTGCATCTTCTCCCATATTGCATAGCCGTAAGGCTTGATTACCATACATCCGCGGACTGCTGACTGCTCGGCCAGCTCAGCCTTCACCACAATGTCGTTATACCATTGTGAGTAGTTCTCGGCGCGTTTAGTTACCTCTTTTGCCATATTTTTGAAATTTTTTCTGCGTTTTTTCCCTTTTTTTGCATCTATGTATTCAGACAAGTACGGAATTTGCCACGGCAAAGATACAAATAAACTTGGGTATAAAATTATGATTGAGATGAAACTGAAAATGATTACTCTGCTGACATTGCTGTGCGCGGCAGTGTCCTGCGGAACGCTCGGACAGGTTTCTTCCAACCAGAAGTATACTGACGGAATCTACTCCACACCATCGGAGCAACCTGAAAGCGTTCTGAAAGCCAATGACAGCCGGTTCGAGCAGCTTGCCCTGCGCACCGGCGGAAGTCGCATCTATCTTCGCGGCAACAAGGTCGATACCCTTGTCATTCCCGAGAGGATGAATGCTACGGTCCAGGTTCGCGATTCTCTTACAATCGTTGACCTTTATGACTCCGAGACTGCCTGGCGCAGCCCCTACGAATGGAACTATTGGAATTTCGGCTGGGCCACTGCTTGGATGTACCGGCCATATATGTGGCACTCGCCGTATTACTACGGCTGGCACGATCCCTGGTACGCCTGGCACAGTCCCTGGTACGGCTTGTACGACCCCTGGTACAGTTGGCACAGTCCCTACTACGGCTGGTATGACCCTTGGTACGGCTTGTACGACCCCTGGTACGGCTGGTATGACCCCTTCTTCGGGCCTGCATTCTATCCTCCTCATCACCACCATCACCATCATTACTACGATCCCCAGGGACGCAACTATATGCCGAGGAATGTAGCAATGGGCGGTACAGTGGGCAGCCGGGGTGCTTCGACCATAGTAAACAGGAGCGCCATATCGCGCAGCGGAGCGCACTTGGTAAGCCGCACTTCCGCTTCGAGGAGCGTGGCTGCCGGTTCGAGGGCATCTTCCAGTAGGATTGCATCATCCTCGCGCAGCACTGTCTCAGGCGTCTCCACAAGCCGTCCGGCATCTTCAGTGTCAAGAAGCCAGGCATCGGGCAGCCGTTCATCCGCGCAGACAGGCTCTGTGAGCCGTCCTTCAACGGCCACTTACTCCAGACCCCGTCCTTCATCGGGCGAGAGTTACCGCTCTTCGGAGAGTTACTCCAGTAGTTCTTCGTCGTCCTCTTCTTCTTCGTCCTACTCACGCGGAAGTTCCTCACAGTCTTATTCCCGCGGCTCATCCTCGGGAAGTTCATACAGCGGTTCCAGAGGCGGTTCCTCGTACAGCGGCGGGGCATCCCGCAGTTCAGGCGGCTCCTCGTACAGCGGTGGCAGCCACGGTTCCCGCAGATAGCATTTCACTTTATCCGTTGAATTATGCGCAAATCTTTAATATCCATATGTCTTATGTTCTCCGGTATTCTTGCCGGAGCTCAGACTATGTATGACGCTATGACCTTCAGCGAGGTCAATTATTACGGCACCGCCCGTTCGATGTCGCTCGGAAACGCGATGACGGCTCTCGGGGGAGACCTCGGTTCGGTGGGCATCAACCCTGCCGGCTCGGCTGTGAATCCCTACTGGCAGTTTACACTTACCCCTGGGTTCAGCATCGCCTCGTCCAACTCCAGATGGTCAACTCTCGATAACGGGATTTACGATTACCGGAACAATTCGTCCAAGACCCGCTTCATCTTCCCCAACACCGGGCTTACGATGAATTTCGAGACAGGCAACAGGCACGGACTCAAGCGTTACACCTTTGGATTCGTGGTCAACACTACCGCCAATCACCTTGCTGTTGACAATATCTTTGCCACGGGCAATTCAAATACTTCAATGGCAGGATGCTTTGCCAGCGGCGCCTATGGTATTGACGCCACCGAGTTCGATGCTTCCAACCCTTACAAGGGGAACATTCCTTGGAATACCGTTCTTGCCCAGCAGTCCGGGATGATAGCTACCTTCGGAGGCAAAACCGACGAATATATTGGAATCAACGAAACCATTGATTCAGAAAACAATATCTACATACCGGGCCCGCTCAAGCAGAGGTCTTTCACTATGTCGTCGGGGAGCAAGTCTGATATCATAATGAACTTTGGCGCCGACATCAACGACAAGCTTTATTTGGGATTCAATTTGGGTATTCCCACTTTGCAATACGTCTATTCCGAAACCTTCAGCGAAGCGGCTCTCGATCCTGCCGACTTCCCCGTGACCATGGGGATAATTTCAACCAACTACGACAGTTCGCTCTACCGCTACGGCTATCAGGCCGAGATGGACGGAATTTATGCCAAGTTCGGTCTGATTTATGTGCCTGTCAAGGGTGTTCGTCTGGGAGCCGCAATCAAGACTCCGACTCTCCTGACCGTAAGGGAGACCTGGCAGCTGGACGCTACAGTCAACTACACCTCTCTCAAGTCCACCCAGTCCAGTTCACCTGTAGGTGAATGGAGCTACGACTTGCGCACACCCTGGGAAGCCAATTTCGGCGCCGCCTTCACTTTCGCAGACAAGGGCTTTGTAAGTCTCGATTACGAAATGATGGACTACAGCATCATGAAGTTTGTCGAGCATACTATGGATGACAGCTTCTATGCCGACGACCCCTACTACCAGCAGAACAGAATCAACCGTCTGTTCTGCGGAGTCAGCCATTCGCTCAGACTTGGCGCCGAGTACAAGATTATCCCCTCGGTTTCAGTCCGTGCAGGATTTAACCTGACCACATCCCCCGAAAAGATTTACAAGGACAATCTTGGACTGACGGTCACGGCAAGCGATTATAGTAACTTTTTCGATGATTTCGAGAGCGGACGCTACAGGCTCGGGGACTGGACATATTCAGACTCGCGCAGATCTTACGCCCTGGGTCTGGGTTATTCCTCGAACGGTTCATTCTTTGCCGACGCGGCCTTCAGGCTGAATAGGTATCCTGCATCATATCGCAAGCCTTATGCAGACTACATATACGACAACGACGGAGTGCTTGATACTGCGTCTCCCGTTATCAGGACAGACAGAACGCTCTGTGACCTGCTGTTTACATTCGGCTGGAGATTCTAATCTATGAAACTGACTGCAAAAGAACTCGCTGCGATCCTTGAAGGCACGGTTGAGGGCAATCCCCAGGAAACCGTCACTTCCTTCGCCAGAATCGAAAACGGAAAGAGCGGACAGCTCTGCTTTTTCGCAAATCCCAAATACGAACATTATGTGTACACCAGCAAGGCTTCGATCTTGCTGGTGAATGCTGATTTTCATCCCCGGCAGGAGATTACGCCCACGCTGATACGTGTCAAGGATGCCTATTCGGCTGTGGCACAGCTGCTCTCTTATGTATCTGAGCAGAAGAAGAAATACCGTCGGCACAGGGGCTTCCTGAGCCGCATAGCCTTCTCTGCCAAAATCGGGAAGAGGGTGTGGATAGGTGACTTTACCCGAATTGGAGCAAAGTGCCGCATCGGCGAGAGAACCATCATCCACGACAATGTGTCGGTCGGAGACGGAACCGTCATAGGCTCCGGATGCATTATCTACCCCGGAGTGCGTATCTATCCCGGTATGGTGATAGGAGACAATGTCATCCTGCACGCCAATTGCGTCATCGGAAGCGACGGCTTCGGCAATGCGCCCCAGGAGGATGGAAGTTGGAAGAAGATAGAGCATCTGGGCAATGTCATCATCGGCAACGACGTTGAGATAGGAGCCAATACCACCGTTGACCGTGCCGAGATGGAATCTACCGTCATAGGCAACGGAGTAAAGATCGACAACCTCTGCCAGATTGCCCACAATGTGTATCTCGGCGACAATACGGTTATGGCTGCCCAGTCGGGAGTGGCAGGCTCTGCACACATAGGCAGGAACTGCATCTTCGGAGGTCAGACCGGAGTTTCCGGGCACATCAAGATTGCTGACAGGACCACGGTCGGAGGACGCTCCGGCGTAATCGGCAATGTCCGCAGGAGTGGCGAGGTCCTGGTTGGTTTCCCCGCCATCGACCACAAGGTGTATATGAGGGCATACGCAAAGTTCAAACAGTCCGGACAGGAATAGACAGATATGAAACAACAGACCTTACTTAAAACCTATGACTTTGAGGGCAAGGGGCTTCACACAGGCAAGTACGCCCACGTCACCCTTCGTCCAGCCCCTGCAGATACGGGAATTGTATTTGTGCGTACTGACCTCGGAGGTTTGAGAGTACCGGCTCTCGCAGAGAATGTCTCAAGCACATCCAGAAGCACCACAATATCCTGCGGCAAGGCTTCGGTGGGCACCATCGAGCATCTGATGTCCGCTTTCACGGGCCTTGGGGTTGACAACGCCATAGTAGAGATTGACAACAAGGAAATGCCCATCCTTGACGGGTCGGCCCGTTTCTATGCCGAGGCCATTTCTGCCGACGGTCTTCAAGAACAGGATGCTGAGAGGCGCTGGCTGACTTTTGACCACGAAATCCGGATCGAGAACAAGAAGACAGGTTCCTATATCGTCATAACTCCCAGCGAGGAGCCTTCGGTCCAGCTTACCATCGACTTCAATTCAAGGGTTCTGGGCGTGCAGACGGTTACCTGGACCCCCGGCACAGACTTCAGCACAGAAATCGCCCCCTGCAGGACTTTCTGCTTCCTGCACGAGGTGCAACTGCTAGCCACTCTAGGCCTTGTCAAGGGTGGAGATGTGGAGAACGCGATAGTCGTGGTTGAGAAGCCTATCTCTGAAAAAGCTCTCAGAAGACTTGCCAGAAGGTTTGGACAGCCCCTCCTGTCTGTTACCCCCGAAGGGTATCTGAGCAATCTTACCCTGCGTTTCAGCGACGAATGCGGCCGCCACAAGCTTCTTGACCTGCTGGGCGACCTGCGCCTCGCCGGAGCTTTCCTCAAGGCCAAGGTAGTGGCGTACAAGCCAGGCCACGCCCTCAACACCGAGGCGGCCAGACAAATCAGAAAACAATCAATCCAATAATATCCCCATATGAACAACATTTCTCCTCTTGCCACCGTGCACCCCGGAGCCAAACTGGGCGACAATATCGAAATCGGTCCTTACGCCTTCATTGATGACAATGTCGAAATCGGTGACGGATGCAAGATTTATCCCCACGCCACAATCTTCCCCTATGTTAAGATGGGATGCGATTGCAACATCTTCCCCGGTGCGGTAATCGGAGCAATACCACAGGATCTCAAGTTCGATGGTGAGATTACCTATGTCGAGATTGGTGACAGGGTGAATATTCGTGAGTGTGCTACCATCAACCGCGGAACCAAGGCCAGCGGCAAGGGTGTCACCAGAATCGGCAGTGATACACTTATTATGTCATACGTTCACGTCGCACACGACTGCACCGTAGGAAAACACTGTATTCTTGTGAGTTATGTGGGTATCGCCGGTGAAACCGACGTGGATGACTGGGCTATTCTCGGCGGAAGCACGGTAGTGCATCAGTTCTCTCACATCGGCAAGCACGCTATGGTTGGCGGAGGCTCAAAGGTCAACAAGGATATTCCACCCTTCTCACTGTGCGGTCGCGAGCCTATCTGCTATGCGGGGGTGAACATCGTAGGACTGCGCCGTCGCGGCTTTGACTCCGATGTCATCCGCAATATCAAAGATATGTACGATGTCCTTTACAATCAGGGATACAACATTACTGACGGTTGCGCCCGCATAGAGGCCGGATTCCCTGATTCTCCCGAGAAGGAAGAAATCCTGTCCTTCATCCGCAAGTCCAAGAGAGGTATCGTGCGCGGGAATGATTCTGCACACGAAAAAGGAGCCATTGAATAGTGCTCCTCTCCATTGCCTATTTCCCTACCGTCGGATACTTCGCCCTGCTGGCGAAGAGTCCGACGGTTTTTATTGAGGCGAAGGAGAATTATATCCGCCAGACCTGGCGTAACCGTTGCCGCATTCTCTCTGCCAACGGTCCTCTGGACCTGAACTTTCCGATAGTGCACGACGGGAGTCGCCTGATAACTGAGGTGAAGGTCGATTATAGCACTCCCTGGCTTGAGAAGACTATGCAGGCCATAGATTCAGCCTATTATTCTTCACCCTTCTTCGAGTATTACAGGGATGAACTCTATTCTGTTCTGAAAGAACGCCCCGAGAGGCTCTGGGATCTTGATATGAGGATAATGCGATTTTTTGTCGGGAAAATCGGACTTGCCGTCAATCTCTGCCCGACTTCAGAATTTCTGAGCCCAGGAACAGTTGAAGACGATTACCGTTACAGCCTGTCTCCTAAGCGTCCTTCGGATTACGCAGGCAGGGCATACTGGCAGGTATTCCGCGACAGATTCGGCTTTGTATCGGATCTGTCGGTAATGGACCTCCTGTTCAACGAGGGGCCCGAGTCAATCTGCTGGCTCTGATTCTTATTTGTTCCTGACGCAGCGGACTGGTGCGGCTATGTCTTCCTTGCTGAAAGTTCCTGCGAAGAGGGAGTCGTTGTCCTCGTATAGATAGCGCGCCACTCCCATCCCCTCATAGCTGTCAGATGTCCACCACAGGCCGTATTTGTCGGACTTGAAGTTGTAAACTCCGTTGGAAATGGTGGCATAAGTCGTGGGGATTGCCGAGAAGAGGCTCTCGTCGGTAACCTGAACGGCGGGCCAGTAGGTCCAGACTGCCTTTCCGTTGAAGCTGGCATCTGCCATCATCTTTCCGGCGACAGACTCGAATTTGCTGAAGCCTTCGCCAGGGTCGGTTCCATATACGCGCGCAATCTCACGCCAGTCGGCATCGGAGGGAACCCTCCATCCTTCGGGACAGGCTGTCTGGGCTTCTGTCCAGCTGTAGTAATGTCCGTAGATGTCGGTCATTGCCTTGCAGCGGGCATAGGGCTGTCCTGCCTGCTCCCAGGCAAGATTCTGCCGGAAGAAGATGAGATTGCCTATTTCGGTTGTGAGGTATTTCTTTCCGTCTCGGGGGTCGGTGAACGAGGGTGACGATGCATCGAAGCGTATCCCCCTGATTGAACCGGTTCCGGGCGTAGGGTCAACTATTGTGGAACTCACGCTGCTCGAGATGCTCACATAATCCTTGGCATAGGCTGTGACTACGATTGAGATGTTGCAGAGGGTATCGGGCGGAACCGTGAAGGAGAATTTGGTGCTTTTCCCGGCAGGGTCGTTCTCGTAGCGGAGGGTATCCTTTGTGGTCTTGAGGGGAGTGCATACCCAGTAGTATCCGACAGGTCCGTTGTCGTCTTTGTATGCTCCCGAGGCTTCGAAATTGTATTTTTCGCCGGCAAGTACATATTCGGGCATGGTTCCGAATACGACTTCTCCCGATACGTAGTTGTAACTTGTGCTGTCTTCGTCGTCATCCTTGCAGGAAGCGAGGGCAAGCGCCGCGACAAGAAGGGGAAACAGAATTAGTTTTCTCTTTTTCATTAGTCCAATTCAATTATGCAAATATGAGCATTTTTGCCCGAAATCCCTTAACTTTGTACAAATACTTTGCCGAAGTCCGGCCCGATTGTATGAAAGCATATGTGTTTCTAATAGCGGCTTTTTTGTTGTGTGCCTGCAGCAGCGACCGATATGTCAGCTTCAGCGGCTATGCCCAGGGGGGAGTATGGACGGTCAAAGCCAATCTGAAGGGAGCGAACTGCCCGCGTGAGGAGATTGCCTCACATATCGAGGCCCTGCTCGAGGATATAGATTTTTCGCTTTCCGGATACAATAAGGGATCACTTCTGAGCCGCCTCAACTCCGGCGAGAGGATATTCCCCGATTCGCTGCTCATCCGCGCATACGACGAGTCATACCGCTATTATCTCGCGAGCGGAGCTGCTTTCGACATCGCCGCTGCACCTCTATACGATGCCTGGGGATTCGGCTTCAGCTCGGGGCAGATGCCCTCCGATTCCGAAGTGACCGCCCTGCTCTCTTGCAGCAGTTCGTCTCGCCTGGTGCCAAGGATGGAGGATGCCCTCGGAGCGGACGGGAGCCTGTGCGCGGAGGACCTTCTTCGCTGCAAGCACGGCGCGAATCCCTCACAAACAGGCCTTCGGGCCGAAGAACAGAGCCCCGGACCAGTTGCGCCGAAACTTAACTTCAACGCAATAGCCCAGGGCCTTACCTCGGATATCATTGCCGAATATCTCCGGAGCGTTGGTATCAGGGATATGCTTGTCGATATTGGCGAGATATACTGCTGCGGCCTGAATCCTTCGGGCAAGCCATGGACGATAGGTATCGACGCTCCAATCGACGGCAATGACACCCCGGGCGAGCATCTGCAGGGCATCTGGAATTCTGGGGGACTGCCGCTGGGAATCGTAACCTCGGGCAACTATCGCAAGTTCTATGTCCGCGACGGAAAGAAGTATGCCCACACAATCGATCCCCGGAGCGGCTATCCTGTGTCGCATTCACTTTTGAGCGCAACGGTAGTGGCCCCGAGCGCCACACGGGCAGATGCTCTTGCTACCGCCTGTATGGTTCTCGGCCCGGACAGGGGGCGTGAACTTATTCTGTCCGATCCTGAGCTCGAGGCCTGTTTCATAATGGATGCCGACAGTGTCTGGACATCTCCCGGCTTCCTTCTCAGATAGGCCGCTGCGCGGCGGGTTTAGCCGTATTGGAGCAGTCCAGGCCGTTCTCCGGCAGGTTCAGCCGTATTGGAGCAGTCTAGGCCGCTCTCCGGCAGGCTCAGCCGTTCTGGGGTAGCTGCCCGGGCAGTACGAGTTTCTCCTTTGCTGGGAATCCGGCCTCATACCTTTCGAATCCTTCAGGGTCATCAAGCGCCGCATAGTAGCCTCTGGGGGTGAAGTAGGTGCCTTCTTTTCCGGCCAGAAAGCCTTTCTGAAGTTCGAGACCGAGGAAGTAGGGAACTTCGCTCTCGCGGGGTTCGGCGTGGTAATGAATATTGAGGCTCGAAGCCAGAACAAAACCTGCGTGCCTGTAGAAATCGATATTCCCTTCCATAAACACTGCTCCGAATCCCATTTCCCTGGCTTTGTCGAGGGCATAGCGGAGGAGGGTTATCCCATAACCTTTGCGCTTGAACTCGGGTGCAATGCTGATTGGCCCGAAGGTCAGGATGGGGATTGAACTGCTGTCATCGGACTTGATTTCGGCTCTTGAGAACATTACGTGCCCCATAATCAGGCCGTCGATTTCCATTACAAAATCAAGTTCGGGGATGAACTCGGGCCTGCTGCCATAAAGGTCGTGGGCTTGGGGTTAAATCCTGCATCTCATGGCCGGCTTGCGGCCCTGTGAGATGCTACAGGACAATATCCGTACTAAGATTACGCATCCAACACTTTTACGCCTGTAAAGATAGCATAAGTTTTGGATAATTGTGCTATGCCTTCTTGTATCCGCACTTGGGGCACACTCCGTTCTCGTTGAGTGCTATTCCGCACAGAGGGCAGCGCTCGATGGAGGTGTGAGAAGGGAATTCCGGGCTTGCTGCATTGACACCGCTGGTGAAGGTAAGCTTGACGATGTTCAGTTTGTCCTTCAGAAGGTCATAGACAATCTTGATCATTCCCTCTACAGTCATAGTCTCCTTTGTGACAACCAGCCGGCATTCGGGATAGGCCTGGCAGAGCTCGGTCTTGAAGGCTTCGCCCTTCATCTTGTTCTGAGGGGTGCCGTTCCTTATACCTGTCTTCTCATAGACATCGAGGATGGCTGGCAGCAGGGGGTCGTCTTCGCGAAGGACGAGAGCGTGGTCGAAGTTCTTGAGCACTTCCCAGGCAACTTTCTGAATCTCATTGCAGGGATAGGCCATGTTGACTCCCTCGTTGATGGGTTCTTCAACCTCAATGGTCAGAACTCCTGTGTGTCCGTGAAGGTACTGGGCTTCGCCTTTGAAACCGTAGAAACGGTGGGCGTACTGTAGATCCAATTTTGCAATACTTCTCATAATAGTGTGGTTTTAAGTTCTCAGCAAATATATGCAGATTCCTTGCCAAAGACGAAGATATTAATGATTATCAATGGTAAAAACGTTACCTATGGAGATATGTTTCAATCTAAGGTTTGTTATTTACCATAAAATGCTATATTTGCCGTATGGAAAACCTTAAAAAGACATTCTGCCGCTTCGATATGGTATGCGACGACCCTGCCGGAGTGGGGCTTGAAGTGATTCGTATGCCTCAGTTCTTCAGCCGTGCGCAAGAGATGGAAACAGACCGTTTCCATATGCACGGTTTCTATGAGATTGTATGGTTCAAGGACGGTGGGGGTGTGCACCACATTGATTTCAACGACTATCCTGTCGAGCCCGGAAGAATTTTTTTCGTTTCCGTGGGGCAGGTTCATTCCTTCGACGCTTGCCGCGAACGAGAAGGCGTCGTTATCAAGATCTGCCCGGAACTGATTGGCGGCGACTGCGGCTCATCCGACGGCGGATATCTGCGTTTCAATGTCTTTGATGCCACTGACAGCCTGCCCTACTGCGATGTCCCCAAGGAGGGGGTCCCCCTGCTCGATTCGCTTGTTGCTGCAATAGAAGAAGAGCTTAAGCAAGATACCGCAATAGGGCACAAGGAGTACCTTCAGTCTCTTCTGAGGATGTTCCTAATCACCGTACAGCGCCAGTCGGGAGGGAGGCAGCACAGCGTCATGAATCCGGCCCGCAATTCCCACAGGTCGTTCCTGGCTTTCCGCAAACTGCTTGAAGAGAATTATCCCCGTCTTCACACGGTCAAGGACTATGCCTCAATGCTCAGCATCACCCCAAAAACGCTCACTCAATACGTGAACGAGTGTTCTCCTATGACCCCTCTGGAGATGATCAACTCCAGAATCGTTCTCGAAGCGAAGCGTCTGTTGAGGTATTCAGTATTGTCTGTCAAGGAGATAGCCTTCCGCCTCGGCTTCGATGACCCTTCCTACTTCGTGAAGATGTTCAAGCGCATAGTCCACCAGTCTCCGGCCGACTACCGCGAATCATTTTGAAGATGTTCAATCGCATAGTCCACCAGTCTCCGGTCGACTACCGCGAATCATTTTAAGGCGAGTCGCCGCTTCTCTCCCAATACCCTCTCCAGGGTTCAGATTCCCGCACCGTCTTCGAAGGCCGGTCTCAGAACGGCTTTCGACTGGAGTATCTTCGAATGGGGAGGCACGTCGCTCGTGAGCCAGACATTACCTCCTACAACAGTATCGTGACCGATTCTGACCCTTCCGAGGATGGAGGCATTCGAATAGACAGTCACATTGTCTTCGAGAATGGGATGTCTGGGCAGGTCGAGAGGAAGGCCTTCTTCGGAGTAACTGAAATTCTTGGCCCCGAGGGTCACTCCCTGATACAGCATTACGTGGTCGCCGATTATCGTAGTTGCTCCAATCACTATGCCTGTTCCGTGGTCGATGCTGAAGTATTTCCCTATTTTGGCCGCTGGATGTATGTCTATTCCGGTGCTGCTGTGAGCCATCTCCGTAATCATCCTCGGAATGATAGGCACTCCTAGCAGGTACAGGGCGTGGGCAACACGATAATGAAGCATCACCGTAACTGCAGGGTAGCAGAGAATTATCTCTTCCCTGCTGGTAACGGCGGGGTCATTGTGCGCGATTGCGTCAACGTCGGTTTCGAGCAGAATGCGTATCTGGTCTATTCCGGAGATGAAACTGTCACAGACACTGTGGGCCTCATTGTCAGGGAGTACGGCTTCGAGCTGCGATCTCAGCACCTTGTCAAGCTTCCTTAGGCAAGGCCCTTCTGCATCTTCTTCCTCAAAGCAGTGAGGAAAGAAGATGCTTCTGAGGGACCCCATCATTTGGGAAAGCTTACGTGTCGAAAGTGGTTTTCTCATTAGTTTTCTCATTAGTCGAAAATTCCGGTGGATAGGTATCTTTCGCCAGTGTCAGGGAGAATTGCGACTATCAGTTTTCCGGAATTCTCCTCCTTTGCCGCCAGAAGGCTTGCCGCGTAGAAGGCTGCTCCCGACGATATCCCGACCAGGATTCCTCTCTGAGCCAGTATGCGTGCCGCTCCAAGAGCATCTTCGTCGCTGACCCTTTCAATTCCGTCAATGACATTTGGATTGTAGTTATCTGGGATGAATCCGGCACCTATCCCCTGAATCCTGTGCTTGCCGGGGTTTCCGCCAGAGAGAACGGGAGACAAAGCAGGTTCTACCGCAATTGCCCTGATGCCGGCCTTGTGCTCCTTCAATCTGAGGGCGGTCCCGCTGACTGTGCCACCTGTTCCTACTCCTGAAACAAGAATATCCACCTCACCTTCAGTGTCGGTCCAGATTTCTTCGGCAGTGGTTTCAGCGTGGATTCTGGGATTTGCAGGATTGGTAAACTGTCCCAGGATGACTGCTCCGGGAATCTCATCTCTGAGTTCTTCAGCCCTGCGAATAGCTCCTTTCATTCCTTCTGCTCCCGGGGTCAGTTCGAGTTGGGCTCCATAGGCTTTAAGCAGACGCCTGCGCTCTATGCTCATTGTGTCGGGCATAGTCAGAATAGCCTTGTAACCCTTGGCTACAGCGACCCACGCAAGACCTATGCCGGTATTCCCGCTTGTCGGCTCGATAATGACTGACCCGGGTTTTAGTATATTTCTGTTTTCGGCATCTTCAATCATTGCGAGGGCAACTCTGTCCTTGACGCTTCCACCGGGGTTGAATGATTCCAGTTTCACGGCAATTCTTGCCTTCTGCCCGGGGAGCCCGGCAATCTCAAGCAGGGGAGTCTTTCCTACGAGTTCAGTAAGAGATTTGTGGATCATAGTAAAATTGTGTTGGGGGTGGTAAAAAAAAGAGGTTCGCCGGGCGGCAAACCTCATTGTACTTGTTGGTATCTTCAATACTGGCGATACTACGACAATGCGACTGCGCCTCCGGGAGTATAGCAATCACAACAGCAGCAAGCAGTATTGTTTCGTTTCATTGTCATATCAAGATTGCCAACCCGACCTCAGCAAAGGCCTCCTGTGGCAATTGTCCCTGCAAAAATACACAATAATCCGAAACTCCAAACATTTCTTTTGAGATTTTGAGGGCATTCTGGAGGGGGTAGTCTCAAAAGGTGAATATCACGAGATTGCTCAATCGGTCTCTGAGGTACTTCTGGAAGGGGCAGCGCCAACCGGTGAAATTCACCTCGCGAACCGATATGCCTCTGAGGGCATTCTGACGGGGGTCCGTCCCGAAGGTGAATTTCACGAGATCACCCAATCGGCCTCTCAGGTACTTCTGGCAGGGGTTACCCCAACCGGTGAAATTCACCTCAAAACACAATGTGCCCCAGAATGCCCTGTAGAGGGGGTAAGGCTCTGAGGTGGACACAAAATCGTTCCACCTCGAAGGCTAACCTGCCCCAGAAGGCCTTCTGATGGGGGTCCGTCCCGAAAGGTGAATTTCACGAGAACTCTCAATCGGCCTCTCAAGTACTTCTGGCAGGGGTCTCCCCAACCGGTGAAATTCACCTCGAAGAGCAATGTGCCTCTGAGGGCCTTCTGAAGGGGGGCGCCTCGAAAGGTGAATTTCACGAGATTACCCAATCGGCCTCTCAAGTACTTCTGACAGGGGTTGCCCCAACCCGTGAAATTCACCTCAAAAGGCAATGTGCCTCTGAGGGCATTTTGAAGGGGGTCGGCTCTGAAGGTGAATTTCACGAGTCATCCCAATCGGCCTCTCAGGTACTTCTGACAGGGGTAGCCCCAACCCGTGAAATTCACCTTGAAAGTCAATGTGCCCCAGAATGCCCTGTGACGGGGGTAAGGCTCTGAGGTGGACACAAGATAGTTCCACCTCGGAAGACAACCTGCCCCAGAAGCCCTTCTGAAGGGGGTCCGTCCCAAAGGTGAATTTCACGAGATCGCCCAACCGGCCTCTCAGGTACTTCTGACAGGGGTTACCCCAACCCGTGAAATTCACCTCGAAAGACAATGTGCCCCTGAGGGCATTCTGGAGGGGGTCGCCTCGAAAGGTGAATTTCACGACAGAATAGTCGAATCTCATCCCAGTGACAAAGAATGCTACCACAAACATTATAGCGAGCAAGTGCCACATTATGCTAACCACAAACATTATAGCGAGCAAGTTCAACATTTGCTAACCACAAACGCTGTTGCAAGCCAGTGGACACTTGATAATGAGCAGGGATAGAGAGCAATTGGGCTGTAGGGGGACCTTGTTTCGCAATGCGAAAATAACAGAAAGTGACATTTCTCTCAAAGATGCAAAGAATAAATAACAGAGAGTACAATTGAACGAAGTTGGATTGACCTATATTTGCATAAACTGATAACCAACTTACTATGAATCGCAAGCTGATCATAGCCGCGCTCTGTCTGCCGGCCTTTATCTCTTGTACAGAAGAAGGCAATCTTTTCGAACCGACTCCTTTTCTGGAAGTGCGACAGGTCACTGAAACCCCGCAACAACTACCGGAAACCCTGCAACAACTATCGGGAACCATGCAACAACTTCCAGGAACCCTGCAACAACTTCCGGGAACCCTGCAACAACGTCCGGAAACCGCGCTACAACTTCCGGAAACCGCGCTACAACTTCCTGGAACCGAAAGCCGTTCTCCAAGAGTCGAAGTTACTCAACTGCAAGGTGGTGAAGAATCCATACTCTATTTCGACCCTGAAGAATCCGAGATTGTGCTTGAAGTCATCTCGAACAGGTCGTGGAGCCTGACCGGGAATAAAGAATGCGAATGGATTTCGGCAGACCGTAAGGAATTCTTGAACCTCGGCGGTTCCACCCAGTCAACGCTGCTACGCTTGAAGGCATCTCCCAACCCGATTCGGGAGGTACGGAACACGGCAATTGCTATCAGCGGAGAAGCAGGCACCAGAAATTTCACATTATCCCAAAAGCGAGCAAAGCCCACGGTATCTTTTGCCTTTGAGGATCGCAATAGATACCTTGACCCGCAGTATTTCAGTTCACTCGGCGGCAAAAGATGGGGCAAAATCACCTGCAATTCTTCGTGGACGGCAGAAATCGATACCGATCTTACTACTGCCGAGGAAGTAAGTCTTGAAACAAGCAGTGGAGAAGGGAATCTTGATGTCTTCACAGTCGTGGTCGGAAAAGCGAATCTGGATTTCGACAACACCAAAGACATTGTCGTTCGGTTCCATATGGAAGACGACACTGAAGGAACAATATCATTCAAGCAACAGAAAGGCTCTATTCTGACCTTTGAGTTCATGGGGCAGGACTGCAATGCAAAGAACTGGCTGTTCGAGGGAACTAACCCCGGAAGCAGCAACAAGGGACAAGGCAGTTTCTTCACTCCGGGCAAAGAATATGAGTTGTCTTACTCTGCCACAACAGCCTGCTACCTGTACAGCAGCGGGATGCAGTGCGGCTCAGGAGCCTCAGACTACTTCGAGTTGCCTGCAATCGAAGGGAAACGTCTTGTCAGAATTACCGATACAGATGCCAATGGCTCCACAAAGCCTTATATCTGCGACCGGAATATGAATCCCGTTAAGGGTGGCGAGTACAACAGCGCATTCACAAAGCATGTTCCCTTCACCTGGAATCTCGAAGAAACCCTGCCGGGAGAGAGGTACCGCATTGTCAGCGGCCATACCAAAACACAAAGAATCAACACATTGGAACTTGAATACGAATGAAAAGACTGTCTTTGTTCCTTTCCGCGATATGTGTCTGCACCTGTCTTTGGGCCCAGGCACCTTCCAGCGTTGAAGAAAAGTTGATGTGGACTACATCAGGAGTGGATATCGTGTCTCAAGACGGCTCTGTATTGGGTGAGATTATGGTATATCTTAGGGGTAAGAACGGAATCTTCTCGAACGGAAAGCCGCTCTGGGTCATCGATGGAGTGTTCATCAACACCGATTCGTCGGAGGATATGCCTTTCTGGAACGACAATGGCGCGTTGTACTGCGGAAGGCAGAACACGCTGCTGGGAATCAACCCGGAGGACATCGAGTCGGTCGAAATCCTGAAGAATCTGACCGCTACGGCTGTCTATGGTTCGAGAGGGGCCAATGGGGTTATAATAATAAGGACGAAGAGGCCTAATAAGAATTTTGCCAGATTGTCGTTGTCGGGGGCTGGTGCTTTTGCAAGCGGCAGTAGCCAGAGCGGAGGAGCGAGCCCGGTCAGCGGTGCCAGCCAGAGCGGAGGAGCGAGCCTTGCCAGCGGTGCCAGCCAGAGCGGAGGAACGAGCCCTGCCAACGGTGCCAGCCAGAGCGGAAGGTCGAGGGGAGTTGCGGGATGCGGGAGTGCGTTCGGAGCGGCGGGATTCTTCCGGAACGGAAACAGCCTCTACCTCTCCGCAGGTCTGAACAGCATCTGCGCTCCCGGGACATATGCTGGAGCTGGGGCCTCTTCCGGAGCTGGGACATCTGCCGGAACTGGGGCATCTGCCAGAACCGGAGAATCTGCCGGAACAGGGTCATTCCGGCTAAATTTCCAGAGTTCGGCAAACAGCAAGATTGACTTTGCCCTGAACTGCGCCGCCAGCCTGGGGAATCTGAGCCAGGACAACTGGAGAAACATCACCAACGGCGACTTCGACGACTCCTCCCGCGAACTGAGGACTTCTGACGGAATCAGCCTCGGGCTGCATCTGGGACGATACGTCACTTTGATGGCCAATCTGGGACTTGACTACCGGATGAAGAGAAGATACGTGTGGGCTGGTCCCGAGAGCAAGTTCGGGGAAATCAAAAACGGAGCCGCATCTGTCTCAAACACAAACACTTTCCAATACAACGCAAAGCTTGCTTCGAACTATGAGAAGCACTTTGGAAAGCACCATCTTCACACTTCTCTGTTTGCTGACTGCATAAGTGGGACTCCCGATTACAGCGTTCTCTGCGGATACGATTTCTTCAACTATAGCCTTGGAGCAAAGGGTATAAGCCTTGCTGCCGAAACGAGCACGAACCGAAGTTTCAACTGGAACTTCCAAGAAATCGGCCTCGGGGCAAGCGCCAGTTACGAATACGACTCCGGCCTGTTCGGAGCCAATCTTCTCTACAAAGCCGGATGCAATACCTCATACGACTCCGGCCTCCAGAACAGTTATCCGGCAGTGGAGGCGTACCTCGACCTGGCAAAACTTCTGAAGGGTTCCAGGTCTTCCGGTCGTACTGACAAGTCCTCAGGTTCCACCAAGTCCGGCCAGGGGGCAAATGCCTCTGGTCCCGCTTCTCCCCTGTCGTCGCTGAAGTTCAGCGCGGGATGGGCAATAGCGGGATACGACCGGAGTATGCCCTACCAGTGGGCAGCCCTGCTATCAGAGCAGATTCCCTCTGTTGCCACTGACTTTCAGGGATTCTACGATGCTCTTCTGAGGCAGAATTCCGCTGAGACAAGGGCAGGTATGCATCTCGGACTGTTCGGCGAAAGAATAACTCTGGATGCCGTTTGGTACCGCAAGAGCACCTCAGAAACCCTCTCTCTCTACTGCTACGGCCGGGAGTTCGGCGAGAACGGATTCTGGAAGGAAGCTCCTCAGAGTCAGGTCTTTGAGCAGGAGGGAAGGCTTGTGAACACAGGCGTCGAAATCGACCTCCGGACTGTAATAATGAATACCCCCAGGATACACTGGGAGATGAGCGCGGGAGCATCTTTCAACTCGAGTCTGGTCGCAAGTCTGCCCGAGCAGGTGCTCTTAAGAGATGGCGTAACAGGCTCGAAGTCAATCGCCTACGTAGAAGGCTACCGCCCCGGAAAGATTATCGGATACCTGTCCGCCGATGCGGGGCTGCCTGGCGGAACGGGGGTGCCAGGCGGAACTGGGGTATCTGGTGACACTGGAATGTCCGGAGGAACGGGGGTGCCCGGCGGAACAGTTCTGAAGGATCTGACTGGCGACGGGGTCATTACCGAAGCGGATCTTACGATAATAGGCGACAGCCTGCCCAAAGCTCTGGCATATATAAGCACATATCTCAAGTGTGGCAGTTTTGAGTTGGATGCCAAAGCCGGAATCAGAATCGGATGCGACTATGTCGATTACTCACAACTCTTCCCCTGCGAAGGACCAGTCGCATTGACCGAGAAAATGATTGCAAGAAGGGCCCCTGTCACTTACAGTTTGAGCGCATCCTACTCATTCTCAGGCAAAAAGGTCATTTGGGA
The DNA here is from genome assembly GCA_029009115.1 of Bacteroidales bacterium. Classification (GTDB taxonomy): domain Bacteria; phylum Bacteroidota; class Bacteroidia; order Bacteroidales; family UBA932; genus Cryptobacteroides. Next base: position 54,725 of record JAQXJU010000042.1, read on the forward strand.
ACCTTTCCTCAGGGCTTCCACATACCGTACCCTCATAGCAGGAATTCAGTTGGGCTTCTAACTTTCAGAGAACTATGAAGAAAACGATACTTTCAATAATCTGCATACTGCTCAGCATAGCTCTCAATGCCAGAAAGACTGGTATCTCCGGAACGGTCAGGGACGAAAACGGAGACCCCGTGCCTGGAGCGGTGGTAATCGCCATAAGCAGCCAGCGTTCGACGACAGGGAGTCAACAGCAATCCAACCCCCAGGCGACCAGCACGGATGCGGCAGGGCGGTTCAGCCTCAATATCGACGACAACTGCGAGATTATCAGCGTGCAGTGCCTAGGCTTTGTTACCCAGACCGTAAAGCTCTACCCCTCCAGACTGGAATACGAAATCACCCTCAAGAGCGACAACATCGCCCTCGAAAGCATTGTCGTAGTAGGTTACGGCTCGGTAAGGAGCAGCGACATAACCGGTTCCATCACCCAGGTCAAGGTGGACGAAATGGAATCGACAAGGGCGATTTCAGCCGAGCAGATGCTCCTCGGAAGGGCTGCCGGTGTTCAGGTCACCACTACCTCAGGCGCTCCCGGAGCAGGAATGAACATCAGAATCAGAGGCAATAGCTCGTTCAACGGAGGCGGAGAACCCCTGTACGTGGTAGATGGAATCATTCTCAACTCCGACAACAGCAACATCGACGTCATGAGCAGGGCCACGGGAATGGAAGAAGAGGAAACCAGCGGACTTCTCGGAATCAACCCTCAGGATATCAGCTCGATGGAGATTCTCAAGGATGCCTCGGCAACAGCCATATACGGAGCCCTGGGTGCCAACGGAGTCGTTCTGATAACCACCAAGAGCGCAAAGAAAGAGAAACCCGTAATCAGCTTCAGCACAGGCTTTGACATTGCCAGACGCTCGAACAGCATAGACGTTATGGACCTTGACACCTTCGTCAGCTACGCCGATGCCAACGGATTCACGGGCCTTAACAACAGAATCTGGAAGGACCCTTCCGACAGGTCTCAGGGCTACAAGGTAAAGCCTGTCTTCTGGCAGGACAGGCTGATGCGTACCGCTGTAAACCAGAGATATTACTTCTCGATAGCCAACAAGCGGAAAGGCACAGGCTATCTGATGTCGCTGGGTTACAAGTCGAATCAGGGCATACTGAAGAACAGCAATCTCGACCAGCTCAACGCAAGACTCAATCTCGACAGGAGCATCAGCGACAAACTCCAGCTTGCCCTTAAGTTCAACATCTCACGGGTCAATTCAAGCATAATGCAGGGAACAAGTTCGGCATCGATGACAAGCGCCACGTCTGCAATAAGGAGTATGATTAACGCACTGCCATTTGAGAGCGACGACGAGGAAGACGACGACCCTATGGAAGAAGACAACGACGATATGGGCTCGCGAGCCGACCGCTGGCTGAACGACTACTCCAACAAAAGAAGCGAAACCAGAATCATCCCCAACCTGAGCCTCAGCTACAAGCCTCTGGACTGGCTGACAGCGAAATTGGTTGCCGGTTCGGACTACAGGGTCAAGAGCAGTTCAAAATGGAAGGGCCCCTTTGTCACAAGCAACACAGACTGGGCTCTGGCCGGCAAGGGAACAGTAGAACAGCTCAATTTCAACTTCGACGCCCTGCTCCTCTTCGACAAGAGCCGTGGCCAACACAACATCTCTGGCACGGCGGGAGTCACCTACTTCAATTCCTCTTCGCGCTCTGATGTCAGGGAAGGCTGGAACATACCCCAGTACAACGGCCAGGACAAGAACATCAACTCGGCCCCCATCACGAGCACACGCTTCAGCTATTACGAGCAGGCAGCCTCGACCCTGTCCTTCCTTGCCAGAGTAATATACTCATACAAAGGAAGATACATCGTAACCGCCACATTCCGCCGCGACGGAAGTAGCCGCTTTGCCAGAGAGTTCCGCTTTGCCAACTTCCCTTCTCTGGCCCTTGCCTGGCGCGTCAACGAAGAGCCCTGGTTCCCCACCGATGCTATCTCGAACCTAAAGCTGAGACTCGGCTGGGGCCGGGTCGGAAACCAGGCAATCTCGTCATACCAGACCCTGTCGAACTACGAATCCATCTTTTACCCCGACCATTCTACAGGTAACGAGAACAAGGTAATAGTCGGACTTGCCCCGTCAAACCTCGCCAACAAAGGGCTCAAATGGGAAACTACAGAGCAAAGCAACGCAGGCCTTGACTTCGGGCTTAACCGCAACAGGCTCAAACTGAGCTTCGACTGCTACTCCAAGAACACTTTCGACCTGCTCCAGAGCCTGACTGTACCTGCCACTACAGGATATACCACAATGTGGACCAATATCGGAACCATACACAACGAAGGCATTGAACTGAGCATCGAGACCGTGCCCCTGAGGACATCCAATGCCGAATGGTCGCTTTTCGGGAACATCTCGCGCAACCGCAATAAGATAGTCTCAATTGGAATACCCTCGTCCGACGAGCTGGCTCCTTACTTCCTCGGAGCCGAAATCGGGAATGCAAACTATTGCAAATCAGCGGTAAACATCTTTATGGAAGGACAGCCTATGGGGCTTTTCTACGGGCTTGAGACCGACGGAATCATCCCCATTGGCGAGACAGGTCCCGGACTTACCCGGGACAATCCCCTCGGCCCAGGCTCAATCAAGTACATCGACCATAACGAAGACGGAGTCATAGACCTTGAAGACAGGCAGATAATAGGCGACCCCAACCCTGATTTCACCTACGGATTCGGGAGTTCCTTCAAATGGAAGAGCCTCATGCTGGATATACAGTTCGAAGGTTCATACGGCAACGACATTGCCAACCTCAACCTTATCCAGGAGTGGGACAGCAGCCGCAGACGCTCCAACATCAGGACCGAGGCTTTCACCGACGCCTGGTCGGAGGACAATCCCGGCGGACGCTTCCCCAAACTCGGCTCATACAGCTACGAAGAGAACAAGTTCTTCACCGACAGGCACGTCATCGACGGCTCGTACCTGAGGCTCTCCTCGGTATCGCTGTGCTGGACGGTTCCCATCCCGGCGAAGAAGGCCATCAAGGGCCTTGACATCACCCTCGGCGGGCAGAACCTCCTGTGTATTACCCGGTACAACGGGTGGGACCCCAACGTAAACGTATATGGTGGCAATATGATGAAGATGGGTGTTGACTTTGCTTCATACCCCAAGGCAAGAACTTTCTCGCTTGACGTCAAAATGAGATTCTGATATGAGCAAGATAATCCGAAACCTGACAATTCTTACAGTTGCAGTCCTGCTGTCTTCGTGCAGCCTTCTGGACGAGCGCCCTACCACATCTCTGTCAGAGACGGCAGTATTCAAGACCGAAGAAGGCCTGGAGTCGCTGATTACGGGATGCTATCAGGCATTCAGAGAAAAGTACCTCTGGTGCGGCCAGCTTTACGAATTTCTCCAGGAAGCCTCACTTCTGGTCCACTGGAAAGGAGACCGCACCACCGAGAACTTCCAGCAGTGTCTCGATATGACCTTCTATTCGACCAATACCGTCAACCAGGAGGCATTCAAGGACTTGTACGCTGCAATAAACCGTTGCAACAACATACTCACGAACATAGGCGACAGCCCTGTGAGCGAGGACTTCAAGAACGAAATCAAGGGCGAAGCCCGCTTCTTGAGGGCAGTCCTGTACTTCAACGCCGTGCGTATGTGGGGAGACCTGCCTCTTGTCCTGAGCTCGCCGAGGAACCTCGAGGAGGCCAATATTCCGCGCTCTTCCTACCTTGATGTTTACAGGCAGATACTCGAAGACCTCGACTATGCCGAGACCAATATGCGCGACTTCGACCGCCAGGTGGAGGCTACAGGCGAGAGGGGGCGTGCCTGCAAATGGGCGGCATCTTCATACAAGGCCCTTGTCTATCTGCAGATAGCATCGATACTCTATTCGCCTGATGACCAGCCTTTCAGAGACCGTCCCGACTTCAAAAACTGCGGTGTCGAGGACGAAAAGGCAGCCTGGACAAAGGCCTTGGAATGTGCCGAGAAGGTAATCGAAAAGGGTCCATACCGGCTCGCCGACAACTACTGCGATCTCTTCAAATGGGAGACCACCGCCGACCATCTGCTCCGCGAGAGGATATTTGCCCTGAACTCAAGCAATCTCAAGGGCTACTCCTCCTACTGCCAGTACACCCTCCCCAACTATCCGGCCGGAACGGCACAGGTCTCGGCAAAAGCGAGCAACTACGGTCGTACCCGACCGGAGAGGTGGGTGTTCCAGACCTGGGCTTCGCGATACGGCGGAATGCTCGGAAGCGGGCGTGGAGACGGCCTGACTGGGGTATTCGTATCCTGCGGTGATCCCCGCTTCGATGCAAGTTACATCCACACGTCGTACTACAACCAGAACAAGCAGGCAAACGTAAAGATTTACCCTTCTTCGGGATGCGTCAGCGGGATAGTTGCAGGCAGCGACCAGGACAAGTTCGCCCCCTATTTCAAAAAATACCTGCACCCTGCATACAATGCCAACAATGGCGAGGCCGATTTTTATATGATGCGCTTCGCCGAGCTGTATCTAATTGCAGCAGAGGCAGCGGCATCGCTCAGCACCAGCGTCGGAGACTCATTCTGGAACAAGGCATTGCAGTATGTAGAGGTGATCCACGCCCGGGCAAGGAAGAGCGTAGCCGAGGGGCGAGAGGAGGCCCTGTTCCCCAGCTGGGAAGATAAGGTATTCTCCTCAAAAGAGGAACTGGTAAGCGCCATTTTCTGGGAGAGACTCTTTGAGATGAGCGGAGAAGGACACGAGTTCTTCGATATGCGCAGGCGCGGCGCGCAGTGGGTAATTGACAACATCACCCGTCCTTTCAACGAATTCCTGCAGAAAGAAGAGCAGGGTCCGAATATCAAATCTCCGGTAGAAGGCACAGGGTACTGGCAGACAAGCTATTTCGGGAGGGTCTTCCCCACCGATGTCGAAAGTGTACGCAAGAGCCTGCTTCTGGCCTTCCCCGACCAGGAAATCAGGACCAATGCAGCAATTGACTACAAAGACCAGAATCCATATATAATAAGATAGTGAAGATACTGAATTGCATATTACTTGGAGTCGTTTGTGCCGCTACGCTGAGCGCAAACCCTTCGTTCCGTTCCTACACGCCCAGAGAGGGACTCTCGCACAGGACAGTTCTCCTTTCTGTTCAGGACAAAGAAGGGGTGATGTGGTTCGGGACCGAAGACGGGCTCAACAGCTTCGACGGATACAACTTCAAGGTGTACAGGCACCGCGACAACGACAAAACTTCGCTGCCGGGAGACAGAATTGCATCGATTGAGGTTTGTTCCGACGGAACTCTCTGGGTATCAGTCGGAAAGAAGATAGTCCGCTACAATCGCGAGAGCGACACTTTCGAGAGCTGGGAGCACCCCACTCTCGGGAGGCAGATACGCAACATCTTCGAAATCAGACCCGGAAAGATAGGAATCAGCTATGCCACCCAGATGTGGTGCTTCGACACTTCCGAAGGCACTTTCGGAACCTCGGAGATACCTTCGGAACTCGTGAACTCAACCATCATCTGCTGCAGCAACACTCCAAAGGCAGTGGCTCTGGGTTCGGAGGACGGGCGGATATTCATCTGGGACAAAACTTCGGGAGAAGTACGCACCGTCGGAGGACTGCCCGAGGGCATCAGGCCCAAGAGCCTGCTGCTGGGCGCCAATGAACTCTGGATAGGAACCGAGGGCTCGGGACTACTGAAGGCCGAACTCAAGACTGGCCTGGTATCCGACTATCGCGAAGAAAGAAACGAAATCTGCTCCAACCACGTCAGGGCACTGTGCTACGACAATTCTGCAAGGCTCTGGATTGGAACCTACAAGGGGCTCGACATACTCGACCACGGAAAGTTCACACACTTCAGCCACGACTCCTCAGACAAGGGAAGCCTGAGCGACAACTCCATCAGGACTATCACCCGAGACAGCCAGGGAGGAATGTGGCTCGGAACCTTCTACGGAGGCATCAACTACTGGCATCCCGGCTACGACCACTTCGCTCCGGTCAAGACCGAAGGCTACAGCTTTTCGCCCGAAGGGACTATGCAGGCAATGGCCGAGGCTCCCGACCGCTCGATATGGATGGGGGCCGACTATCAGACGGTAGTCAGGTATGACCCTTCCACAGGAAAGGCACGTCCTTACCGGATTGACGCAGGAGTCCCCTTGAATATCAAGGACATACACTTCGACGGAAAGAAGGTGTATCTGGCCTCGCACCTGGCAGGACTCACAGTTCTCGACATCCCCACCGGACGATACCGCGTATTCCGCGGAGGCGAAATCTCAGACAACATATCCTGCATACTACCCAAGGACAACAATAACGTCTATCTCGGGACCTCCGAAGGGCTCTGTATATTCAACAAGCAGAACAGTACGGTCGTGAGAGTTCCGAGTCCGCTCAGCAATCCCACCACGACCAGCATTATTCGCAACAGCGACGGCAGCATCTGGGCGGGAGGCAACGGAGGAATTGCCATCTACAAAGAGCAGGGCGGAGACATCAGCCCCGTCGGGGTGAAAGGCAAGCTCAGAAAGATTCGCAAGGTCAAACGTCTGTTCCTCTCTTCGGAGGGCGATGTATATATCTGCGCCGACAGGCTGTGCCGATACTCCCCTGCCGATTCCTCGCTGGTGTACTTCTCGGTCGATGACGGGCTTCCGACGAACATCGTAAACGACATTGTCGAAGACGAACTTAACAGGCTGTGGCTGTTCACTGCCAATGGTCTTTGCTGCTACAACCCGTCCACAGGCACATTCAAGCAGTATCGCGACGACGGAGGTATGGCATACTCGAATCTTGGATCGTCGAGTATGTGCAAGAGTACGTCGGGACAGGTTTACATAGGTACCCAGGACGGGGTCATCAGCTTCAATCCTGTTCTCGTCGAAGACAACCCCTTCAACCCGGCGCCGGTGATTTCAAACGTATTCCAGTCCGGAAAGGCAATAAAAGGCGATGTGGTAGTTCCATACGACGGCAATACCCTCAGCTTCGAGTTCAACACCTACAACTATCTCTCTGGAGGAGAGGACCTTTTCTCGTTCCGTCTAAAGGGATACGACAAAGAGTGGCGAAGCCAGAGGGGACAGAATACCGTAACCTACTACAACATTCCTCCCGGACGCTATGTCTTCGAAGTCAGGGCTGCCAACAACGACGGAATCTGGAACCCCGTGACAGCCTCGAGGCCAGTCAGGGTAAAACCTTTCTTTGCCTACACTCCCCTGGCGATTGCCATTTATGCCTTTCTGGCACTGCTGATTATCTGCGGAGCGTTCTACATACGGCTCCAAAGACAGGAGCAGAAGCACAGCGAAGAAGTCCACGAACTCAAGGTCAACTTCTTCATCAACTTCCTGAACGAGATGAAGACTCCCCTGACCCTCATCAATTCTCCCCTGCAGGAGATGATACCCCGTGCGGAGAGCAACTGGATGCGTTCGCAGCTGCGCTATGTCGAGAAAAACTCTCGCAGGCTCATTCATCTTGTCTCGCAGATGCTCCTGTTCCGCAAGGCCCAGCTGGATGTCATCAGCCTGAAAGTGAGGTCTTTCGATGCCGACAGGATGATTGGCGAAATAGTCGGAACCTTCGCACGCTTCACACGGCAGCGCGGGGTTCAGTGCAGCTACTCTTCGGGGATTGAAGGAAAGGAAATACTCGCAGATCCTCAGTATCTTGAGATAATCCTGAACAATCTGCTGTCGAACGCCGTAAAGTTCACTTCCGAAGGTGCGATAAGCGTTCGCTCGGCAATATGCTCCGACAGTCTCAACATTCAGGTCGAAGACAGCGGCTGCGGTATGAGCGAAGACTATCACAGAGGGCCGGGGCATCTGGGGACAGGACTCGGACTGGCAATCGTGGAGCAACTCCTTGAGCACCACCACGGAAGTCTCAGCGTTGAAAGCGAAAAAGGTAAAGGTTCGGTATTTACCGTCTGCATACCACAGAACAGAGATGCCTACAAGAGCGAAGAGTTCTCCACAGAGGAGGGCTACGACTACAGGCCGGCGGAAGAGCCTGATTGCGAGGACTATGACACAGAGCCCGAGATTGAGGTTTACAGCGACGCCCTCAACAGCACCGGACGTATTCTTCTGGTCATATCCGACAAGGATATGCAGAAATACCTCAACGAAGGGTTGTCGCGAAACTTTGAGGTTATGCTCTGCTCCTCGGAGGCTGAAGCTATGTCTATGGGGCTCTCAAACGAGATTGACGCCGTGCTGGTTTATGACAGCAAAGATATAGATGGCCTGAGGCTCTGCGTCAAAATTAAGGAAGAAGACAGGCTGAGCCATATTCCTGTTGTAATTCTGTCGTCGCGTGACGGAGCCGACGAACAGCTCAAGGCCTTCAGGGCCGGTGCCAGCGACTTCTTCACCAAGCCCTTCTCTCTGGCTGTTCTTACCGTGAAGATAGGAAATATAATATCTGAGCGGCGCAAGAACTCGATGTCGGTATCGGGTGCTCCTGACAGCGACGAAAGCAAGGTGTACAGCGACCCCGACGAGAGATTCCTCGAAAGGGTGAATGCGGCAATTATGCGGAGGATTGACGATATCGACCTGTCAATCAACGATATAGTAAAGGAGATAGGAATGTCCCGTTCGAGTTTCTTCCTCAAGCTCAAGGCCCTTACGGGACTCGCACCACAGGACTACGTCCGCAAGATCCGCTTCAGGCAGGCCTGTCAGCTGCTCCTTGAAGGAGACAGGCCAATAGCCGAAATTGCGGCGATGACAGGATTCAACTCGGCCTCGTACTTCTCACGGGCATTCAAGAAATACTACGGAATACTACCATCTAATTACAAATCAAGCAATGAGAATCAATAGAGCAACAATTCTTCTGAGCCTGGCGGCAGTGCTGCTTGCCGCGTGCCAGGAGAAGGAGCCCCAGACGAAGCCGGAACCCGGTGGCGAAGAGCAGAGTCCGCTTTGCTTCAAGGCAAGCCTCGACGGCACAAAGACTGTGCTCGCAGGAAAGAACACTCTCCATTGGACAGCAGACGATGCCATTGCCCTTTTCGCAGGAGAAGGGAAAGCAGCCGCAAAGTACACTAATGAACTGGTTTCCAATTCACCCGAGGCCAGTTTCAAGGGTAGCGGAGCTGTGAAGGACGGCGAACTCTACAGGGCGGCTTCACCCTTCGGGGCCGTACAGGAGTTCTCGGGCAGCACGGTAAAGATGCTCCTCAAGAGCAGCCAGGTGGCCACTACGGACAGCTTTGACCCCGAGTGCGGTCTTTTGTATGCCCAGAGCGGGACAACCGAGCTCCACTTCAAGCACGCTGTGGCCTATGTTCAGTTCAACGTAACTGACAATTCCCCTGCACTAAAATCCGTCAGTCTCGAATCGCTGTCCGGTTCAGCCCTGTCGGGGAGTTTCAGTATCGACTGCGGTTCGGGAGCAATCCACCCGTCTGAAGGGCAGATCAGTGCCAGGGTCTCACTCTCATCCGGGGGGAGCTTTGCAAACGGCAGATACTGCATTGCAGTTCTTCCCGGCACCTACCAGGACGGGCTAGAGTTCAGTTTCGTCACTTCCGATTCGGAAAAGATCAGCCGCACGCTGATCGGCCCACTGCAGCTTGAAAAGGGTACGCTGATGGACATTGGAGAGGTTCTTCTTCCGACCACCGAATACGAGAAAGTCAAGCTGATGTACTTCAACGTAAGGACTGCCAACAGCCAGTCGGACATCGACTCCGGGCACGGCTGGGACACTCGCAAGAGTGCCTGCGGCGCAATGCTTGGCGAGCAGATGCCCGATGTAGTCGGCCTCAACGAAGCCACTTCGCAGCAGTGGAGCGACCTTCTGGCCAGTCTGCCCGGATACAAGATTGTGGAGTCCATCTCGGATAACTCCGACAACAACCATATCATCTACAATTCCGCCAGGGTCGAACCCGTAGCGGGAAACGGAGGAAAGTTCTGGCTGGGGCCCACCCCCGAGAGCGAGAACCTCGGCTGGAGCGGCTACTCTTCAAGGGCCAGGACCTGCATCTACACCCAGTTCAAGATGAAAGACAGTTCGGAGACTTTCTGGTTCTTCCTGACCCACCCTTCTTCCGAAGACGGATATGATGTATATAAAGGATTGGAACTCATTGCATCGAAGATAGGCACCATAGTTCCAACAGGCGAAGTGGCAGTGCTGGGCGGCGACCTAAACTGTCGCGAGAAGTCAGGTTCTCTGCTTGCACTGAGGACATCGATGGCCTGTGCTGGCGAAACGGCTCCCGATGCCTACACCGTTCCCACCTATAACAACTGGGGAGCATCATCATCCATTCTGGACCACATCTTCGTAAGAGGCAAGCTCAATCTGTTGAGTTACAAGACTATCGACAGCGCGTACGAGGGGGTTACCTATATCTCTGACCACTACCCCGTCGTTGCCGAGCTCAAAATCAACACCCCCTCGGAGTGGCCGGTTCCTGTGCCTGTTCAGTACAGCGACGTATTCGAAAGCTGCCTTAGTTTCGGCAACGCAACTCTTGACGGGACGGTTTCGGAGCAGAAGGTTGTAATCGCTGGCAACGAATACCCCTCGCTGAAACTCGGAACTGCCGAGAAGACTGGCACTCTCTCGTTCAATCCCCCGGTGATGGGAGATTTCGATCTTTCTTTCTTCGCATTCAGCTGGGGAAAGGCCTGCTCGAAGGTAAGCGTAACTGTCAGTTCAGGCGGTTCGATAGACGGAAAGACATCGGTTTCGTTCAGTCCCAGACCCAACTTCGACTGTTCAAGCCACACTTCGGTCATCGACCCTTATGCTTCTGACAAGTATGTATTCCACGTCAAAGGAGCTACCGCGCGCACAACTTTGAGCATTTCTGTATCAAAGCCGGACAGCGCTCCCGACGGGCTTACTCCCGAGTGCAGGAGTATAGTGTTCGGAGTGAACATTGCCGGAGGCAGCGAGAAACCCGCCGATGACAAGACAAGTATAGACCCTCTTACACCCAGAAACGACTGGATCTATGAATAATAACCAAATTCTATACAATATGAAAACGATTTACGAAAAGCCTGAAATCACGGCAATTGAACTGTTACAGACTCAGGTTCTCTGCTCCAGCATAGAGGAACTTGATTATCGGAATGACTGGAATCTTTTTGAGGAATAAATTATGAGATACAACATTATTTCGCTTGGTTGCACATTTGCCGCAGCGCTATGCATTTCCTGCAGCAAGGATAACGTGGCGGAACTCCCGCTGCAGACTTTCAGGGCAGAGAGCCCCGATACCAGAACGACATTGTCCGGAACAAGCATTTTGTGGATGCCCGATGACCAGATAAGCCTCTACAAGGGCTCCGACGGTGAAGGAACATTGTTCAGCACCACAATCACAGAACCTTCCGCATCGGCAAATTTCACCGGGAGCGGGGCTTCACTGCTCAACGAGAAGTATTACGCCTTCTATCCCGCATCGGCGCACCCCTCCAAGAGAGGATGGTCTAGCAAGTATGTGTACTTCCAGATTCCCCAGAAGCAGACTGCTGTCAATGGCCAGCTGCCCGAATCCTGCAACATTATGGCAGCATCATCCGAAGGGACAAACTTCGCTTTCAGGCATTATGCTGCATTCATCAAGTTCAGTTTTGATGGCTCCAGCCCTGCAATCAAGTCAATCACCGTTTCGGCTGATGGTGCCAAGATAAGCGGGACCTTCAGGGTAACCCTGGCAACGATGAGCAGCGGAACTTACAATCTTGAGGGAGCCGTAAACTATGACAATGTCTGTCTTGCCACTTATGATGGGAATGCCATCGGCGAGGGAAGTTATTATCTTTCCCTCAGGGGGATGAAGTATTCAAA
>JAQXJU010000043.1 GCA_029009115.1 Bacteroidales bacterium
GCCAGAGCGTCATAAATGAACTTGACGCTGCACCTCGAAGCCTGCTCGGCAAACCTTTTCCTCAGGTTTTCGGGATAGTCAAGCAGGGTCTCAAGCCCCGCTGTCTTACTCACGAGAAGGTCGCGAAGATGTCCTCCGAGAGAAGAAATGAAATACAACGCATTGAACCCTTTCGACAGAATCTCGTCGAATGTCAGAAGGGGCGTCTTGTAATCTCCGGCAAGGAAGGCGTCCACCAGTTTGAAACTGTACTCGTAATCCAGAACGTTCAGATTCCGGATGACATCTTCGTAATGAATGTCTGTTCCGCAGAAGGCAACTGTCTGGTCGAAGATAGTCAGGGCATCCCTCATTGCACCGTCAGCCTTTGCGGCTATGACGTGAAGCGACTCGTCATCAGCCTTAATGCCCTCGCGGGAGGCTATCTGCTTGAGGTTTAGGATGATGTCGGATACGCTGATTCTGTTGAAGTCATAGGTCTGGCACCGGCTGAGAATTGTAGGTATGATTTTGTGCTTCTCGGTGGTGGCCAGGATGAAGATGGCGTGCGAAGGGGGTTCCTCGAGAACTTTCAGAAAGGCGTTGAAAGCCGACTGCGACAGCATATGTACCTCGTCGATGATGTACACGCTGTACTTGCCGACCTGCGGGGGAATCTGCACCTTATCGGTGAGGGCACGGATGTCATCGACACTGTTGTTGGATGCGGCATCGAGTTCGTGAATGCAGTATGAGCGCCCTTCCTTGAACGAACGGCACGATTCACACTCGCCGCAGGGCTCCATATCCGCCGAAGGGTTGGAGCAGTTTATTGCTTTTGCGAAGATTCTGGCCGTGCTGGTCTTGCCGACTCCCCGGGGGCCGCAGAACAGATAGGCGTGCGCAAGCTGCCCCCTTATTATCGAATTCTTAAGGGTACGCGCTATGTTGTCCTGCCCTATGAGCGACTCGAATGAGTCGGGACGATATTTCCTTGCTGAAACGATATAATCTGACATAACTTACAAACTTACGCAAAAAGTGCTTTTCCTGCAATAGTCCGCAAAAGCTTTGTTGCTGCCCTGATTCCGATTCCCCTCGTCCGACTTCGCCCTGCCTGTTGTCTTGGAGCAGGATTTTGTGTAATTTTGCAAATATGTCAAACAAGTTACTTAAGTTATTGGTTCTGACCCTGACGGTCTTTCTTCCCCTCTCGGCAGGGGCCGAGGGCAAGGTATATACGAAAAAGATGCACCTGAGCGACTTCACCACCAAGACGACCAAGGTTGTTCTCAGTGGCGGGGCCATTCTCGATGCCGCACTCAAGTCTGAAGTCACACGCTGCTGGCAGATATCTCCATATGAGTTCTGCAGCCCTTCGGAGTACGAAGCTCTCAAGGAAAAGTCAGACTATTACTTCCTGCATTTTGTCAACAACATCAGTTCCGAAGGTGTCAACGACGGGATCATATCCCTTTCTCTGGTCAAGGGAGGAAAGGAGAAAAGCCAGGACCCTTCCCAGCGCCGGGTCGAGATAATCAGCATCCCGGTGGCACCTGCGGAGTTTTCCACAGGCCGTGAGTTCATCTATCTCGGAGCCTTCCTTGAGATAATTCAGGACTATGTCGAGGATGCGATGCAGGCAGATGTCAAGGCCTATGCCGGTCTGGGGAATTATAACTCCCGTCTTGCAACCGGCCAGCGCCGCAAGATATGGTTGAGCGAGGATGACCTCGGCTTCGAACCTACCGAGGCGCAGAAAGAAAAGTACTTCGCCGACAAAATAGTGATTGCCGACGAGAATACGGTTGACAAGGTGTTCCGCAACGGGACAAGGGGAGCCCTCGTAAGTATGGTGGTTGCGCCGGTCTCTGCCAGTAACGGCTCCTGGTGCTACAAGATGCTCATCTCGCCCGACACCCATCAGCTCTTCTACTTCCGCAAGCATCGTATCAGCTACAACGCCTGGAAGGGCTTCCAGCTTTCGGATATCCGTTTTATTGCAAGCAAAGGTCACAACTGACGACAAATGAAGATTGGAACAGCAGCCGGCTCACTGCGCTATGCAGTTTTGAAAAGTGGAGGCCGGGTAGCATATTGTGCGCTCAGCATCTCCGGAGGGACATCAGCCGAAGGCTCCCGTCCCTGTGGCACAGCCCATTTTCTGGAGCATACCCTATTTAAGGGAACTGACAGGCACAACGCTTCTTGGGTAGCCGGCAGGCTTGATCAACTTGGAGGAGAACTGAACGCATACACAGCCAAAGAAGAGATAGTCCTTCACGCGACCGTCTTGAAAGAAGACCTTCGAACTGCGCTCGACCTGCTTTTGGAGCTGGCAACCTGCCCGTCATTCCCTCAGAAGGAGATAGACGTCGAAAGGGGAGTCGTGATAGATGAGATTCGCTCTGGCAAAGATGTTCCTCAGGATGAGATATACGATGAGTTTGAAGAACTCTTCTTTGAGTCGCATCCCCTTTCGCGCCGGATACTCGGAACAGCTTCCAGCGTTCGGTCCATAACTCGCGAAGACCTATGCTCTTTCGTTAGGGATAATTTCAGGCCAGACAGGATGGCAATTACTGTCGTAAGCGGACAAGAAGAAGATTATGCCGAAGCCCTGATTCTCAAGTTGGCACAGAAATACTTCAGTACCCCTGTGCCTGGTATCTCCGCCGAAGCTAAGCTCGCCCCTAGCGCTGGTTTCGCTCCCTCCGCATCGGTTTCTGTCTTTTCTAAGACGGTCAGTCGCCGATATCACGAGGCCTGCATCGTAATCGGGGCTCAGGCTCCTTCATTATTCTCCGGCAAGGAAAGAACGGTTGCCGCCCTGCTCGCCAACATTCTCGGTGGTCCGGCTACCAACTCACTTTTGAACCTGTATCTGAGAGAGAAGAAGGGGTGGGTATATGGAATAGAGTGCTCTTATACACAATACTCTTCAATAGGTGTTATGGCAATACTGATAGGTTGCGAG
>JAQXJU010000044.1 GCA_029009115.1 Bacteroidales bacterium
TTGCCTTGCGAGGTAGAACGACTTTGTGTCCACCTCGGAGCCTCACCCCCTCTACAATGCCTTCAGAGGCACATTGACTTTTGAGGTGAATTTCACGGCTTCGGGCTACCCCCGTCAGAATGCCCTCAGAGGCACATCGCTGCACGAGGGGATGAAATATTTTGGCATTTCGTAAATTTTTCTATATTTGCAAGTATGGTTAGTATGTATAAAAAGAGCACTTTGATTGTGCTCAGTTTCGTTAGCATTTTGTGTCTGATTGGCGTCGCAGCATCTCCTGCTTCAGCAACAGAATTAAGCTTTTCTTCCAGTTCAACTCATAGTTCTGACTCAGAATCGGCCTTTCCAACTGATTCAGAATCGGTCCTTCCGACTAATTCCGAATCTGCCCTTCCGACTGATTCAAAATCGGTCCTTCCAATCACAGAACTAGACAACCTGGTGCAACCCGCCGGCCTGGGGTCTCAAGCTGCCCAAAGCTCCCCTGCCGCGCCAAGTGCCCAAACCACCTCCAAGCCCCAAACCACCTCCAAATCCCAAACCACCCCCAAACCCCAAACCACCCCCAAACCCCAAACCACCTCCAAACCCCAAACCACCTCCAACCCCCAAAAGCCCGCAAACCCCCAAAAGCCCGCAAAGGCCCAAAAGACCCCCAAAAAGTCTCCGCTGGTGGCTGTTGTTGCAGATTCGGCGACATACGCCAATGCCGCATCTGCCATTGATTCTTACATTTCTTCGATGGCCGTTGATGGGAAGAGAGGCTTGCTTCTCATTGACAGGTGGGGTGTTCCTGATTCGCTTCGGGCAGCTCTTAAGCAACTATATGTCAACGAGATGCTCGAAGGCGCAGTTCTCGTTGGGGATATTCCCATCCCGATGATTCGCGATGCTCAGCATCTGAGCAGTGCCTTCAAGATGGATCAGAGGCGAGCTTGGCAGAGTTCCAGCGTTCCTTCGGACCGTTATTACGACGACTTTGACCTCGAATTCCGCTTCCTTAAGCAGGACGATGCGAGATCGGAACTCTTTTATTATTCCCTCAGCGAGGAATCGCCCCAGAAGATAGAATCCGACATCTACACTTCGCGCATCAAGCCGGCAGAAGGTATTGACAAGTACAAGGCTATCTCGGATTTTCTTCTGAAAGCCGTCAGGGCAAAGGAGGAAGCAGCGGCGCTGGACCGAGTGATGTTTTTCGCCGGTCACGGATACAACTCCGAGTCGATGATCTCCAGAATGGCTGAGTACAAGGTTCTTTACGAGCAGTTCCCGATTCTTGACAGCAAGGATGGCCGGCTCGATTTCATCAACTTTGACTTTGACGCATCGGTTAAGACCAGACTTCTTGCTGCACTCTCGGAGCCGGAAATGGACGTTGCAATTTTGCATCACCACGGCTATAATGATATGCAACTTCTGAACGGATCTCCCTATGTATCATCGCCTAACGGCTGGCTGGATCTGGCTCGCAACTACTTCCGTGTAAAGATGCGCTCGGCTCGCGACAAAGAGAAAACAAGGGAAGACTTCATCAAGCGTTTCGGTATCCCCGAGTCTTGGCTGGACGAAGCTAATGACCCTGTGTTTGCCGCTCAGGATAGCCTGTACGAGCGTTCGATGGATATCTATCCCGACGACATCGATAGCTACGACATTGCCGCGAGATTCGTAATTTTCGATGCTTGCTTCAACGGCGAATTCACTGAATCAGATTACGTTGTATCGCATTATCTGTTCGGTGAGAACAACAAGACACTATCGGCAATCGCCCATTCGGTCAATTCTCTGCAGGATGTCTGGTGCGACGAACTTGTGGGACTCCTCGGCGAAGGTGTTTGTACAGGTAATATCTTCCGCCATACCTGGAACCTTGAGACTCATCTGTTTGGAGATCCCACCTTCCATTTCTCTAAGCTCGGATCTATCGATGCCGTTGCAGGTCGCAAAGGCGCTAGAGCCAGTCAGTTGCGGAAGATAATCGCTACAGAAGGCATTCACTCCGATGTCAAGTCGTTGGCAGTCAAGCTTCTGGCCCAGAGTGGAGCAGTATCGGCAGAGGAACTTCTGAGCATTGAAAAGGAGAATCCCTCCCCTATCGTGAGACTCGCGGCCTTCAATGCTCTTATCGGGATGGCTCCGGACTGTTTCAACGAGGCAGTGCTCATCGCGCTGGATGACGACTACGAACTCCTGCAGAGGCTCGGCGCCCGCTACGCCTGCTACAACCAGTCTCCCTCGCTTGCCCGGAAAGCTGTTGAACTGTATCTTAATCCCCTTACCTCGAAGAGGGTGATGTTCCACTTGAAGAGTCTGGTAACAAGTATAGATAAGGATCTATGCATCAAGCTGATAGAGCAGACCCCTTACTGGAAGGGCGAGGAAGCGAAAGCCGATGTCATAAAGTATGTTGAGGCGTCGGATTCTTCGACGAAGGAGGATATCCTCAACCTCAGCAAGGAAGATTATGACAAACGCTCGGCGAGACTCTTCCTCCGGGCACAGCGCAACCAGTGTCGGACCGATGCTTTGGATGCAATCGGCGAGTTCTACTCCCGTACTGCGGACCCTGAGCTGAAACTTCAGATTGCTGAACTTTTGGGCTGGTACCGTTATTCCTATCGCAGGGGGGATGCCGTGAGCATCTGCAAGCGCCTGCTGGAATCGGAGAGTGATTCCAGGATAAAGGAGGAACTCACCAGGAGTGTTAATCGACTGACTTACTGACACTTTGAATAGGTTTATCCATATTCTGACGGTGATTATCGGACTGTTGTTCGCAGCCCAAGGACTTGCCGCTGCCGAGGTCAGAGCCGGGGCCAGTGCCGGTGCCGAGGCGAAGGCCGCCATGAAAGGGGCCGGGGCGAAGACCGCCGCGAAAGGTGCCGGGGCGAAGGCCGACGCGAAAGTTGTCGAGGCGAAGACCGCCGCGAAAGGGGCCGGGGCGAAGGCCGACGCGAAGGCCAGTGCCGATACCGGGGGGAAGCTGAAGCTTTCGGGAAGAGTATTCTCTATCGAAGGCGGTAAGAAACTCCCTCTAGAGGGCGCTGTAGTGCAGATTAAATCGGCCGGTCTCTACTCTCTGGCCGATTCCAAGGGCGAATACAGCTTTGAAAAGCTTGACGAGGGCAGCTACAACCTCAACATCGAATTCCTCGGCTATGTCACCAAGGATACGACGATAGTGTTGAGCCGGAACGCCCGGTCGCGCTTCGATTTCACTCTTGAGGAGAGTTCCTTCCACCTCGAAGATGTGAGGATTGTCGCTCAGAGCAACAAGGCGGGCGAGGCTACCTCCTCCACGATTTCTCGGCAGGCAATCGACCACGCTTTGACCAGCTCGCTCAGCGACGTGATGCAGTTGCTCCCGGGGGTAAGCCTCTCGAACCCGAGTCTTGCAAGCGCACAGTCACTCAGCATACGTTCCGCATCGGAAAGTGCAATGAACAGCCTCGGCACTGCGGTCATAGTGGACGGATCTCCGATGTCAAACAACGCCAACCGCGAGGGCATTACCGCTGCGATGAACGGAACTGCTTCTACCATAGGCGGCACCGCAACTTTCGATGCAGGTTCGGTCCCGAATTCGGGCGTTGACGTACGTACAATCTCAACCGACAATATCGAGTCGGTAGAGGTAATCAGGGGCATCCCTTCGGTACAGTACGGAGACCTGACTTCGGGGGCTGTAATCATCAACTCGAAGGCAGGGAGCGAGCCTCTGACCGTGCGGATGAAGACTGATCCGAAGATTTATCAGGTTTCGGCGTCGAAGGGCTTCCGCATATCGGAGAAGGCGGGTAGTCTGCATCTAAGTTCAGACTATGCATACAGCAATTCCAAGACCACCGAATCGTATGCCTATTATCAGAGACTCAATCTGAAGGCCGTTTACAGCAAGGCCTTCGACAAGCTTTCGACAACGAGCACCCTGGACCTGCGCTACGGCAAGGACACCCGCAATCCGAATCCCGACGACTACAGGACGAAACTCGCGACAGGAGGCCTGAACTACGGATACCGTATCAGCACGAACGGAACATGGAGCATCAACAGGGGCTGGCTTAAATCCATACGCTATGATTTATCTAACAGCCTTACTGTCAAGAATTCTTTCAAGGAGCAAATCTGCTCGAACGCTGCAGCCCTTTATACATTTAATATGGTGAATGGGACTACCGTGAGCAATGTCCCCGGGTTGGTTCTCTATGATACTGAGGGTAAGACCATTACGAACTTTACCCAGGAGATGGTCGATTCCGGTGTCAAAGCCTTCTTCAGCCCGGATTCTTACTTTTCGCACTACGATTTCTATGGGAAGGAGTTGAATACCTATGCCAAGGTGGTCGCCAAGTTCTTCAAGTCTTGGGGTAAAACCAGCGAATCGATACTCGCGGGTATGGATTTCAAATCCGACGGCAACCTCGGAAAAGGCTTCGTCTTTGACGAGAACACACCCCCTCCGCACAGCACGAATAATGATGCAGGATACCGTGAGCGGCCTCTCTATGACATACCTTTCGTGAATCAGACTGGTATCTTCGCGGAGAGTGCCTTTCATACGCGCATTCTTCACAGGATGCTGAAGTTGACCGCCGGTATCCGCTACGACCTCGTCGGGAGGCTCGATGCACTGTCGCCGAGGGTAAACCTCTCTTATGAACTCATTCCAGACGTGCTGGATTTGAGGGGCGGATACGGTATCACGGCCAAGGCTCCCACCTCTGCCTACCTATACCCCGACAAGGCCTACTATGACCAGTTGCAGTATAACAATGTGGTTCCCGAGACCGGGGAGAAGCTTGTAATCGCCTCCACAAGAATCTATGATACTGTAAACGAGGAACTTGAGATGGCCCGAAACCGCAAGTTAGAACTCGGTCTGGACATTGTCATTGCGGGTCGTTATACTCTCAAGATTACCGCTTATGACGAATTGATGAAGAACGGATATGCCTACGGGGCCTGCTTCGCGCACGAACCATACATATTCTACACGACTGCGGGAATCTCGGCGACCGGCTCTCCCATATTCACCCCGAAAACCACGGGGAACAAGTTCTTCCGTTATTACTCCCCCAGAAACTCGCGTTACGAGCATAACAGAGGACTGGAATATGAGTTGAATCTCGGAAGATTCGATGCAATAAGGACTTCGTTCCACCTCAACGGTGCATGGATGAAAACTATGAGTGCCAGTAACGATTACAGCTACGACTACAGGCTGAAATCTGGCAGTTATGTCAATGCCAACGTATCGGTGTATGACCCCTTTAAGTCCAAGGTCAACTATGAGAAATTCCTCTCTACGCTGAGAATCACTCATAATATTCCATCGGTCGGATTCGTAGTGACACTTGCAACCCAGCTCAACCTGTTCACCCGCAGCTGGACAGACTGGAACAATGACGAGTATCCACAGTATTACCTTGACTGTATGGATGGTACGATGAAGGAGTTTACTTCCGAGATGGCTTCGGACCCCGCATACAAGTATATGTATGACATTCCTTCGGCAAGCCGTCTGGTTGTCAGCAAAACCATTCCTACTGTGGTATTCAACCTGAATCTCTCGAAGGAAGTCGGTTCGTGGCTCACCGCATCGTTCTATGTCAACAACATTTTCAATTCGAGGCCGCTTGACCCTTCGGAGATTACACCCGGAGCATTTACAGAGCTGAACAATCCGATGTATTTCGGATTTGAACTCAAGATAAAAATTTAATTCTTAATAACTTAACTATTCAGGAATATGAAAAGTCACTCTTTCGCAGCGGTTCTTGCCATAGTGGCAGCCCTGTCGTTCACTTCCTGCAACAAGGATGAAGTGAAGTTCTACAGTTTCGAGATTTCTCTCGACGAATCTGGTTTTGCAGCCGGAGTGCCCTCCCCTGATGCCTACAAGGTAACTTTCACCAACACAAATACCGGAGAAGTAATAGAATACGAAATCACCGGCAAGACTGTTCCCGTAAAGGACTTGATGGGAGGAGTTTACGATGTTGTAGCAAGCGCCACTGCGTCAATCTACAACTTCCTCGGCACAGCAAAGAGCGTTGTCATTGAATCGAGTTCTTCGCTCAACACTCTGAAGATTGTGGCAACTAAGTCTTCTTCGATTATCTTCAAGGAGATTTTCTACAGCTGCAGCAGGACTCCTTCAAATGCCACTTATTTGAGAGACAACTTCTTTGAAATCTACAACAACGGATCTGAACCTGTTTATGTAGATGGTCTGTGTATGTCGACCACGAGCAACTATTCCGGTGCCCTTATCAATTTTGCAGATGAGAACGGCAATCTGGTACTGTCAGAAGGTACAGTTCATACCAATCTCAAGTCAGACGACTATGTTGCCCTTAACAACATTATATGGCAGATTCCCGGCAACGGCAAGACCTACCTTCTTAACCCCGGCGAGTCCTTCATCATTGCCTCTTCGGCTGTCAATCATACCGAGGCCAATGCCAACACCCTCGACCTGAGCAGCGCCGAATTCGAGACAGTATGCGATAATTATATTGCGAAAGGCCAGGTTGACAACGAAAATGTCCCCAACCTCATCCTTATCAATCCGGCAAATGCAAATATCACAAACCAGTGGATGCCTTCGACACTCAATGCCGGACTGGTGCTGTTCGCTCCTTCCACTCCTCTTGAAGAGGCCCCCATCGTTGCAAACTACAACAATCCCGAGAAGCCCTCAGGAAACTACCTTGCTATTCTTCGTTCCGATGTACTTGACGGTGTTAACTGGAAGAAGAATGCAGCTGCGACAGATTTGTATTTGCCCGAGAATCTGGACGCTGGAGCAATGTATGTCAGCGGTACTTTTGTGAACGAATCCATCTACCGTAAGTCAAGCGGTATGAATGAGGCTGGAGATGCTATTCTGGTTGATACCAACAATTCTGCCAGCGACTTTGAGGTAAGCAAAAAGCCCGAAATCAGAAGGGGTGGAAGCAAGATGGCCTCCTGGTCGAAGTAAGTATTAGACTGTTATGAGAAAGTTCCTCACCCTGTCAGTTCTATTGCCGGTTCTCGCGCTGTTACCCTCCCCTGCCCTGTGCAAAGGTATGGGTAATGACGGATATATGGCAAAGGTGAAGACACAGGCTATCGTCAACAGGCTGCAAGGGGCGGGTAATGACGGATATCTTGCAAAGGTGAAGACCCTGTGGCTGGATTCGGGCAATGCCGCCGGCCTTGGGACTGCGCCCTTCCTCGTATTCGACAGCGCGGACTTCAGTTTTGACTGGCAGGGAGGTTCTTTCCATCAATACCAGGCCCCCGACGATGCACTCCGACTCGGATTCGACACTCAGGGAAGTGAATCCGTAGGCAAATACTTTGTGTGGGGGCACTTCAACTACGGCAACTCCACCGACCGTGGAACAAGATATAACACACTGTTGTACAATCCTTTCGACGAAAGGATGATTTATAATGTCGCTGATACGACATTGAGCGACTTCAAAAGGCAGTCTTACGAGATGGAGTTCAAACTCTCCGTTCCCCTTGGTAAGAGGCTGTACTCTGGTCTGCATGTCAGCTATTGCGACCGTATCAGCGCAAAGCAGCAGGACCCGCGCAGCGAGTCGGTTTCTTATGAGCTTCTGGTGGCGCCGTCGCTCGCGCTTAAACTCAGGAAGTTCTCAACGCTTGGGCTAGACCTTGGATACGCTCGTATGCAAGAAAGGGCCAATCCCAGCCTGAGCAACACCAATCAGATGCAGAATGTGTTCGTTCTCAAAGGATTGGGCAACTTTGTCGAAGATTTCATCGGTTCATCGGGATTGAGGACTATGTACTACTCTTCCGATAGTTTCAGAGCAGGATTGCAGTATGCTCTTGAGGGAGATATCAAACTCTTTACCGAGGCGCGTTACGGTCTGCATCTGACGAACTTGCGCGAGGATGCGTCTCAACCCAAGGAGATAGGGCTCAGCACGATGAACGTTCTGAATATGAATTCGAAGATGCTCTTCGCTTCAGAGGGTGTTCTTCATAAGCTGGCCATCAACGGCCTTTACCGGAATACCAGCGGAACAGAATATGCGTCAAAGGCTGTCCCCTCAGTCGGCTGGCAGGTTGTCTCGAAGGCTGTAATGAGCAAGTATTCAACAGCTTCGGCTGGTCTTTCGTACGAAGCCTTCTTTAGCGAAGGATTGGTGAGCGAAGATTCGGTTAGAGAAGGATCGGAGAGAGATGCATCGGTGAGCGGGGGATTGGAGAGAGAGGGATTGGTGAGCGAGGATTCGGTTAGAGAAGGATCGGTTACTGATGCATTGGTGAGCGAAGGAACGGTTAGAGAAGCTGGTTCGTACCGTTGGAGATTCGGGGCTTCGCTAGACTTCTGGAGTAAGAACGACAGCTATGTTTCACCTGTATCAGGTTTTGAGTATAGCGGGATTGGTGTCGGAATCAGCGCCGGAAGACAGTTCTTCTTCAAAGCATCGAGCCTTACTCTGGGACTTGAAGCGGGAGCGGACAAGTCTCTTTCCGGCTCGTATTCATATCAGGGAGCACGTGCCGAGAGCCGCCCCGTCAAGGAGTGGTATCCGCACGACCTTGCCGTTCTGAGTTCCGACCGCATACGAGCAGGCTTCAAGGGGGACTACATTCAGGGTATCAGGCACGGAATGTCACTGGGAATAAGCCTTCAACTGTCTTATCTGACCCCTTTAGTCCAAGAAAACAGTATGGACGACCTGGGGTCAAGGCTTGGAAGCCGCCTCTCACTGTCTATTTTCTTTTAGCGTATATGCCTGTATATCGGCTACTTAGATATTAAAATTCTTCAACACGTATTTCTTAAGGATAGATTTACTTGTTTCTTAATAATGTGTGACGAGTTTCTTCCTATCTTGCCCGAAAAAAGATGCTATGAGGAAGATATCCATTACACTTGCGCTCGCGGGACTGCTAGGACTCTGTGCCTGCAACGACCTTCTGGAAAAAGAAAGCGATTCCCGTAAAGGAGAGATACGATTGCGATTCAGCGAAGACACAGCCCTTCCGTCAAGGTCGGACATCGGCAGTATCCCTGATACAAATTCTTTTATCCTGAGCATACAGGACGCATCGGGAAAGAGTATATATGAAGGCAGCTATGGTGCGGCACCTACTTCATTTCTGACTTCAGCGGGTTCTTATTCTATCAGCGTAAAGTCCAGAGAATTTGGAGAGCCTCTCTTCAACGCTCCACAATATGGTGACAATCAGGTAGTAACAGTAGCTGCCGGGAAGAGTGTATCGGTGCTGCTGAGTTGTTTTCAGCTTAATGCCGGAATAAAACTCATCATAGACCCTGTATTCCCTGATGACCATCCTTCGTCTAACCTTTATCTTAAGGGAAGCGACGGTAAACTGATGTATTCTTATACCGAAAAGCGAACGGCCTACTTCAATCCCGGGAGCGTTTCACTGATTCTTGAGGAGCAAGGAAAGTCCACTACCCTGTTTACGAGGATGGTAGTATCGCAGCAGATGCTGACTGTGAGAATCAATTCGGCTGAGGCTTCCGAATCTCCATCTTCTCAGGAGAGGACACCAGGGATGCGGATTCAGCTTGACACTTCCCGCTTCTGGGTGTCGGACACCTACGAAGTCGGAGGCAATTACAAGGGAAACGGCATTGAGTCAGCCTACAATGTTGGTCAGGCCCGAGAGATGGGCGGGGCATCGGAAGTTTGGGTTTATGGATATATTGTAGGAGGAGATCTCACTACAGGCAAGTGTTCGTTTGAGGCACCTTTCAACTCAAAGACCAATCTTGTGCTGGCTTCGAAATCAAGCTGCAAGGACAAGGAACTTTGCCTTTCTGTTCAATTGTCAAAGGGTGATATTCGTGACGCACTAAACCTTGTGGACCACCCTGACCTGATTGGAAGACAGGTGTTTCT
>JAQXJU010000045.1 GCA_029009115.1 Bacteroidales bacterium
TGAGTTTCAGCAGATTGGAAAATATCCGGAAGATAATACAGAGGCTTTGCTCCGGACTTACATACAGAGGATGAGCAATTGCGTGTTCATATTTGCCGGAAGTGACAGACATACGCTTGAGAATATGTTCAATTCCCCGGCAAAACCCTTCTACAATAGTGGGTTCAGTTCTCCAAGTTATTTTATCAAGTCCTTCAAGAACACATATGGAAAGACTCCGTCTGAGTTCCGTGCGAGTCTTAAGGACAAAAATAACGATTGAGCAGATAAGCAAGGCGCAGACCGGCAGTCAAGAGAGACTCCTCTACTATCGGGCGAGTTGCCTCAAGAGTAGATTCCGTTATTGAACGGTAGCCATAAGGCGTTATGTCATATATCCTGCCGCTTCGGGTGCAACATTCTTGCGCCCAATCAATGAATGAGCCATCCTCTACGCCCAAATAACCAGATGTTGAGCAATCAAGTTCAGCGGCGACAACCTTTGCATCCTTCTCTCCATACAGGAATTCAGGTGTATGGTCGTAGAAACTATGACATCTCATTTCACTGCCTCTGAAAGTACAAGGCCAGTGGTTTTTCTCCGGCATCACATAACAGTGACAAGGACAATGCATGTCTCCTACGATATGTATGAGCATCCTGACATAAAGAACAAGAGTTGAATCAGAAAGGCCCAATTTTTCTCTATTAGTAAGACTATAATCAACAAATCCCAGCCCTGTCACGCAGTCTCCTCCGGCAGATATCCTCCATGATGGGTCGTACACATATTCATGATTCATCGCCATGGTATGATAACTTCCGGTATAAGCATACTCTTTATCACGTCTATGAGCATCCATCCAAGAACTTTCATTGGCCAGTCCGTCAGGGAAGAGTCTGCTGATGATAATGCGGGCGCCATCCGACAGATGACGCTCCGCAATCTCTACGACGGTCCTATGACCAAGCTTGCTCCATGATAACGCATTGATGTTTGAAAGCAATAGCATCAACGCCATCAACGTATAGCACAAACATTTTCTCATTTTTACAGTATGGTGCTCTTTCCTGATTGTCTTGGCCCTGTAATGCAGATAACCGAAAAATATTGAGATGCCTCAAGTAGTAAATCCTGAATGTCTCTTGCTATGTACTCTTTATTCATTTTATGCAAATTTGGAATGGTACTCCAAAAATACATAAATTTTTATAGGTAACAAATTAATTTATGAGTGAAGCCAAACGTCTGTCCGAAGCCAAGCAGAATCAAGACATATCTTAAATTGGCTTGCAGAAGGTTCTTCGGATTTTTCTAATATATCATTTGGTATAGGTGATTTTCACCGGAGTCATCCATTCGGAACTGTCCTCGTAGGGCATTCTGAACACGTTTCCATCGCGGTCGCAGAAGTACAGGTTCGACTGGGTGAACTTGTCGGGGTCGCCGTCTGCCCAGAAAGAGTAGAAACCGTCGTCAGCACCCCAAGGTCTGCGCATATAGGTATGGTTGGCAGGGCTGTCCTTTGTCAGGGTCAGGTCGCGAACCCAGCTACGGCCCTTGTCGGTGCTCTTCCATCTGACTACCTCACCGCCTGCTCCCCAGTAAGTCGGGCCGGGGTCAGTGGGGGCTATGATGTACCAGATGTCTCCCTCGATCCAGAGGCTGCCGCTGTCGTAGCAATGACGCGACTGAGTCACGAGGCTCTCCTCCCATTCGCTTCCTGTCCAACGTATTACATGCCACTGGCGAATCCCTCCGTTGGGCCCCGTCAGGTGATTCTTACTTGTCAGATACAGTATCACGGGATTGCCCTCGGAGTCGAAGTTGAGGTCTTTTATATAGCAGTTGTGGGTCTCGGTGGTATGCTGGTAGTCCCTGACCAGGCAGTTGGAGTCCCAGGTTGTCACAGGCACGCTGACAGGCTTGAGGTCTGCTGTGGTCCAGGTTTGGCCCCAGTCGGTAGACTGCAGGTAATAGATGTTGGTCCTGGTGTCCACGTTACCGTTGATATGCCTGTTGAATGCGGTGCAAAGCTTGCTGCCGCAGATGTTGCTGATCTGGTAATGACCGGACTTGCTTTCGCTGCCCTCGCGTATGTTGGCAAGCTGCTTATGTTCCGACCACTCAACCCCGTCGGGAGAGGTCTGATAGAAGAGCTGACGCACGCCGTCGTAACGGGTGAAGAAGAGGAAGAAGCCTTTCTCTTTTTCGTACATCACCTGAGGATAGGCCATTATGCTCTCATTAATCAGCTCGAAGGCCGTGATGTCATAGGGATTGACGCTGCGATAGCGTTTTCCATACCGGACATTCCCTCTTCCCGAAACAAATACCCACACATAGCCGTCCCTGTCTATCTGAACTGTAGGGTCGTCGTGCGGATCGATGACCCCCAGAGCGCCCTTGTCCATAACAACACGCGGCTTTTGCAGAAGGCCGGTCCTGTGGTCGTAACACCCTATCATACAGAGTAGATACTTCTTTGTTGCAGAAAGAGTCCCTCCGTAAACGAAGTAGGTCCTGTCCACGGCCGGGGCATAGATTGCCATAGGGATATGCTTCATAGTGTAGGTCCCCAGACCCCCGGAATACTTGCTGCCGTAGTCGGAGGCCGCCTGCCCGAGGTCGAACCATATTCCGCGGTAACCGTCGATAGTTGCGTTCAGCACAGAAGGTTTGCGGATGCAAGTGTTGCGGAGGGTATCAGCCTTGCCGTAAAACATATCACAGCAGTCCGCTTGGGGAAGAAACATACCCCTTACAACTATGTCAGAGGCAACGTCTTCGAGGACAATGGACTTATTTGCGACCTCCATCGACACCGCCTCTCCCCGACAGTTCGTATAATTGAGATAGTTCCCAAGAAAGCCTTTCTCAGCCACGCTTTCATTGCCCGACACCTTGAGGTCGGCGACAGCCCCGTGAATGGTCCCGCTGATTGAGGCGGTCCGGGGGAGTCCGCTCTCATACCGGGGGCCATAAACCCTTATGTCAAGGCTCTCTTCAGAGGAAATGATCTCTCCCTCGGAGTCGATGCAATACCTTTGCACCTTCAACGTTCCTTCTGGAAGACCTGCAATCTCCTTTTCGCAGAATCCCTTCTGGACAGGGATATCGACAATCCCCTCGTAATCACCGCTGAACGAAAGCCTTAGAAGCACAATGTCTTCCGGAATAGAGTCCCATTCGCAGACTATCCTTTCTCTCCCGCCTTGAAGAGAAATGCGGCTCCAGTCGAATTCTGCGCCTACCGGTTCCATAGGCTCAGGTTTGCAGGACAAAAGCAGAGTCCCGCATATCAGAATAGAAAGAGAAAGCTTGGCATTCATAGTTTTTTGCGGGCTAAAGTGAATGAAATTGCGTCCGAGAAGGAATCGAAAACTCCCCCTCTGGGGCAGAAGCGCAAGGCGCTGCTGGCAGCGTATGTTTCCAGAGTCTTGCCGTCCGCTCCCACCGAGGCGTCGCTGCATCGAAGCCTGAAATCAAGAACCCCCTTCGCTATATCTTCGTTGCCGAGCACTATCCTCTCATCGATATTCACAGCTTTCTTGATTGAAGGGAAGGCATAATCGGTCAGGGTCTTCCAGTCTCCGGAGGCATCGCAGTATTCAGTAGTCCAGTATTTGGGGACAGAAGTCACGTTGGTCTTGATAGCAAGGCGTACAAGAACCGTATCCTGGGCGGCGGCACCCTCCAGAGGAACGCTGAAGGCAAGGTTGTCATCGAGCCAGGTAGGTTTCACGGCCCAGTGGCCGGCAAGGTCGGAGCTGATGATGAAGGTCCTTGCCACATCGGCCGTAGAGTTCCCGATGTTCCATTTTGCCACAGCCTTGCTCCCCGAAGGCTTGTCAGCCGGGATGTAGCCCTCTTCAGTCCAGCAGAAGCCTTTACTGGCGTTCCAGGTAGTCATAAAATCATTGTTGCCCACAGTCCACCACGCGAGAATCGTCTCTTTCACGTCGGAGGGAGTGTCTCCGGGTTCCTGAGGTTGATCCACGGGTGGGACGTAATCCGACATCTGGCAGATTCCGACTGTTGCGGATTCCTTGCGGGAGGAAAAGACGATGCTGCCTTTGCGGGCAGTGATTCCGCCGTTTTCGAGTGCGGTGACATAAACGGTCTTTTTGACCGAAGCCTTCCCCCGAGAGGGTGTGAGTATTATCCAGGGATCAGATGCAACGGCCTCCCAGGAATCTCCGCAACTGATTGTCAGGTAGCGGGACTCTCCCGG
This sequence comes from Bacteroidales bacterium, assembly GCA_029009115.1. Lineage (GTDB taxonomy): Bacteria > Bacteroidota > Bacteroidia > Bacteroidales > UBA932 > Cryptobacteroides. Next base: position 4,215 of record JAQXJU010000045.1, read on the forward strand.
TTTTGCGTCCAGAAACAGGGAGTCGGTTCTCTCTCCTTCGAGGATAATCTCTGGGCTGACAATTTCCTCCCGGGGGCCTTCGCAGCTCCCGAGAGCAAGACAGACATACAATGCCGCTGTGGCGAATGCTCCTTTTCTGCTCATATTTTTCAGATATATCTCCCTGATTCCAAATCCCGTCCAAGGGTCAACCTCGGACGGGATCAGGATACCGATATTTTTTCAGTTCTCAGCCTCAGATTTTGACTTCCGCCTTCTTGCCGCTGAGACGTGACTTCTCGCACATAAAGCCGATGATGTGGCTTTCTACCGAAGCCTCGATGTTGCTGGTAAGGCGGGTAGGATCCTCGTAGGCAATAGCTTCGACAAAGTCACGGAACAGGGCGAGGTCGCCGCCGCCGTGGCCGGCTCCCTTGTATTCGGGAACCTCCTCGACATCCATATTCCAGATTTTACCCTTGCGGGAGATGAAGTCGGTCACTACGAATTCCTTCATATCGCCTTCGATATAACCCTTGGTTCCCATAATCCTCGTGCGACGGCCTCCCCAGGGGGTGAATGCCTCCATAGAGAACGAAGCCGTCACTCCGTCTTCGAATTCGAGAGTGGTCACGTAGTGGTCGGGCTGGTCGTTGTCGCAGTGGAATACGCAGCGCCCGTAATCGGTAGTCTTGAGTTTTGCGACAACCTCTTCGACACTTGCTTTTCCGTCGAGGTCGAGTACGCTGCGCCTCTGCTTGAGCTTTCCATACAGGCGGACTGCGTCGAAGGGGCAGCTGTCGGCGTGAGGACATCCGTCAGTGCAGCGCATAGGGGCTCCTTCGGGCGCATTGGCTGCCTTGAAGTAGTACAGCGAGCCTTCTGCGGCTACCCTCTTGCAGGGCTTGTCGAGTATCCAGCGTATGATGTCGAGGTCGTGGCAAGACTTGGCAAGGATGATAGGGGTCGTAGCCTTTGAACTGTGCCAGTTGCCGCGTACATAGGAATGCGCCATATGAGTGGCCTCGATGGGCTCGAGATGCTGGATGCTCACGACGTCACCGATGAGGCCGCTGCGGACAACCTCCCTGAGAGCGATGAAATAGGGAGCATAGCGGAGAACGTGGCATACTGCAACTATCCTGTTGTATTTGCGGCTCTGGGCAAGAATGTTGCGGCATTCCTTCTCGGTCTGGGCGATGGGCTTTTCGAGCAGAACGTGGTAGCCCTTGGCGAGGGCCAGCATACAGGCTTCGTAGTGAAGGTCGTCAGGAAGCGAGATGACCATTGCATCAGCCAGTTTAGGCGCGGCCATAATCTCGTGGTAGTCGCCGAACCTGTTCTCTTGGGGAACATTGTGGGCATCGGCCATTTTCTTCAGACGGAATTCGTTGATGTCTGAAACACCGACTATTTTGGCATTTTCGGGGAAGCGCTTTGCGTATCTCGAGTAAACGTTTCCTCTGTTGCCGGCACCTACCACAACATAGCTTATCTGCTTGTCGGTCTGTGCCTTGAGTGAGCGGATGGGAAACTTGATACCTTTCAGGGGCTCATAATCACCTGCTGCGAACAGGCTTTCTGCCGTCGAAGGGGAGTTGGAAGCGAAAGCTTCAAAGTTCAGACCTCCGAGGGTCGTTCCGGCTGCGAGAAGACCGCAGTTGCGAAGGAAATCTCTTCTTGATGACATACTTGAAAACAAATTGGTTGATTAGCTCCCCAAGATAGCAATTTTTTGTGTTACCTTTGTCATTATGAGCCAAATAATAGATGGAAAACTGCTTTCTCAGAACCTCAAGGAGGAAATGAGAGACTCAATGCCCTCTCTGAAGGAGCGTTACGGGCGTGTTCCCTGCCTTGCTGTCATAATAGTCGGAGACAATCCGGCGAGCCGTTCCTATGTGCGCGGGAAAATCAAAGCCGCAGCCTTCGTAGGGATGGACAGCCGTCTGGTAGAGTTGCCCGAGACTGTATCCGAGCGCGAACTCCTTGAAGTGATAGATTCGCTGAACGGCGATTGCGCGGTAGATGGCATCCTTGTCCAGCTTCCCCTTCCCGCTCATATCAGCGAGGATAGAATCATAGATGCCATAGACATACGCAAGGACGTTGACGGATTCCATCCGCAGAATGTGGCGAATCTCTGGCTGTCGCGCCCCTGCACCGTGCCCTGCACCCCCAAGGGAATAATGGCGATGATAGAGTCCACCGGAGTTCCGATCCCGGGAAAGAAAGCTGTGATCGTGGGCCGCAGCAACATTGTCGGCAAGCCAGTTGCCAAGCTCCTTCTCGATAGGAACGCCACGGTAACCATAGCCCATTCCCGCACGGCAGACCTTGCCCAAGTATGCCGCGAGGCCGACATCCTTGTAGCCGCAGTCGGGCGTGCGGAGATGATAAGCGGAGATATGGTCAAAGCCGGAGCGATAGTCATCGATGTGGGGATCAACCGTATCGCCCTGCCTGACGGAAGTTCGAGACTCGTCGGCGACGTCGATTTCGAGTCGGCCTCCAAGGTCGCCGGCTATATAACCCCAGTCCCCGGCGGAGTCGGTCCTATGACCATTACTATGTTGATGGCCAATACCATCGAATGCTTCCTCAGGTTCTCGGGCGCCTGCTGACAATCAGCAGACCAAGCATCGTGACGGCAGCGTTTACGAGCAAAACTTCGAATCCCATCTGATACCCTCCGAACCAGCGCTCGCTGTTGTGGTCGAGGATGAAGGTAATCACGGGTGCGGCAACGCATACCGCAGGAAGGAGTTTTCTTGAGGGTTCGAGCCTCGATGTCATCCCGAAGATGAACATCCCGAGCAGCGGCCCGTAGGTATATCCTGCAATGGTATAGACTGCATCTATCACGCTGCTCCCTTTAAGGGCCGAGAAGCCGAATATCGCCAGCCCCATAGCCACGGCTACTCCCGAATGTACTCTTTTGCAGATGCGGTCCAGGCCTTCGGTGCCGTACTTCCGGTCAGCCCTCAGAAGGTCGAGAGTCACGGAAGAAGTCAGCGACGTAAGGGCCGAACCTGCGCTGCTGAATCCGGCGGCGGTAAGACCCAGGATGAAGAGAACCCCCACTCCCGCTCCCATATACTGTGTGGCTATGGTGGGGAACAGATTGTCGGGCCCGTCGATAGTGATTCCGCAGCTGTTTCTGAAACTCAGAAGCAGTATTCCGAGAGCAAGGAAAAGCAGATTCACCGGAACGAAGGCCACTCCGTAGGACATCACGTTCCTGCGGGCTTCCCTGAGGTTGCGGCAAGAGAGATTCTTCTGCATCATATCCTGGTCAAGCCCCGTCATTGCCACCACGGTAAAGGCACCGGCGAGGAACTGCTTCCAGAAGTAACGCCTGTCAAGAGGGTCGTCGAAGAACCATATCCTCGAGTCCGGGCTGGATACGACAGTCCTTACGAGCCCTCCGAAATCAAGCCCGAGGCTCCCAGCGATCCAGCAAAGGCAAAGGACGACTGCTCCTATCATAGCCAGAGTCTGGAGCATATCTACCCATACAAGGGTCTTGACCCCTCCCCGGCGGCTGTATCCCCATACCACAAGCATAGTAACTGCGGCGTTGACGGCAAAGGGAATCCCCAGAGGATCGAAGAGGAAGAGTTGCAGCACAGAGGCGGTAAGGAACATCCTCACCCCGCAGCCAAGGAATTTGGAAACCACGAAGAACAGGGCCCCGGTCTTACGGCCCACGGTGCCGAAACGGTCTTCGAGATATGCGTAGATGGTGGTCAGATTGTACCGGTAATACAGAGGCAGAAGGACATATGCAACAACTGCATAGCCTGCAATGAAGCCCAGAACCATCTGCATATATGAGAACTGCGAGGCTTCGACCATTCCCGGGACCGAGACGAAGGTCACTCCCGAGATTGAAGAGCCTATCATCGAGATGGCAACCACCCACCAGGGCGACTGCCTGCCTCCGTCGAAGAAAACGCTTGACAGGGGAGAGTTGCGTCTCCTTCCGCTCAGGGCACTGACAACAAACAGGATGACGAAGTAGAGGGCTATTACCGCAAGAACTGCTTCTGCTTTCATCAGAGGGTCTTTAGCAAATAAACGGACTGAACGGCGAGCAGGGCGGCAGTTTCGGTCCGCAGGCGCGACTGTCCGAGATGCACGGGGATAAAGCCCGCCTCAAGCGCTGCCTTCAACTCGCCGGGCGAGAAGTCCCCCTCGGGACCTATGAGAACGGTGTAATCGGCAGGGCCTTCCCAACCACGTATGGTCTCGGCTATCGACATTCGGGGATGCCTCTCGTCTTCGAAGCAGCAGGCAATCAGCCTCAGAGACCCGGGGTCGGCCCCCTTAATGAGTTCCTTCACACTGGCGGCTTCCTCTATTACAGGGAGGGCGCCTTTGAGCGATTGCTTGGTCGCGCTCAGAGCCAGCTTGCGTATCCGCTCAGTTTTCAGGACCTTACGCTCGGAATGCTCGCCTATTACGGGAGAAATCACATCCACACCTATCTCTGTGGCCTTTTCGGTGAACCACTCGAAGCGGTCGATGTTTTTGGTGGGGCATACGGCCATCCTTAGCTTGTAGGGGTGGCTTCCCCAGGAGGGAGTTTTATGAAGAATAGTGGCGACGGCTCTTTTGGGCGAGGCTTCCACGAGGCGGCAGTGATACAGATTCCCCTTGCCGTCGATAATGTCAATCTCGTCCGAGGGCTTGTGCCTCAAGACACGGACGCAGTGCAAAGATTCGTCCTCACCCAGACAGCAGAGACCTTCTTCAATATGGTCGCTGTAGAAGAGTTCCATCCGTTATTTGCGTATGATTTCGATTTCTCCGCGCAGACCTACTTTCAGAATCTGCGAGGCCTTGCCTGTGGAATCCTTGGCAAAACGCCCCGGGACCACAAAGTCAACGGCGCTGCGTATTTCGTCGCTCACATCCTGGAGCATTTTCGCTGAAGGCTCTCCCGAGATGTTGGCAGAGGTGCTGACCAGAGGCTTGCGGAACTTGTGAAGGAGGGTCTGGCAGAACTCGTGGGAAGGGATGCGTATCCCAACCGAAGAGTCCTCGGCCATAACATTGGGTGCAAGACCCTGTCCCTCAGGGTATATGATGGTCATAGGCACGTCGTTGACCTCTATAAGGTCTATTGCAATGGGAGGAATTTCCTTGACATAACGGGCCACCATATCAAGATTCTCGGCAAGCACTACCAGGGCCTTGGCTTCGCAGCGTTTCTTAATCTCATACACCCTTGCGACTGCCTTTTCATTTGTGGCATCGCAGCCCAGTCCCCAGATGGTATCGGTAGGGTAGAGTATAACTCCTCCCTTGCGCAGAACTTCCAGTGCGCCCTGAATTACTTCTTCGTCTTTCATAGATTCTCTCTGTCAAACAGATTTCCCTTTTTTCTCCAGTAGCGTATCATAAGATAGCCGATGAGCATACCTCCAAGATGTGCGAAATGCGCAACTCCGTCGCTGGTCCCCGAGATTCCAGTAAGCAGTTCAATGCCCACGAACACCAGAACCATAGTCTTAGCCTTGAGGGTGACAGGCGGGAAGATGAGGGTAAGCCTCGAATCGGGGAAGAGCATGGCGTATCCGAGAAGTATGCCATAGATGGCTCCCGATGCGCCCACGGTGGGGGTCATCTTCAGCTGCATATAAGATTCGACAGCCTTGCGTGAACCTTCGGCAACGTCATTTATCATAGCCTGTGCCTGAAGTGCTTCGACTCCTGTGTGGAGAGCGGCGGCGCCTAGCCCGCAGATAAAGTAGAACAGCAGGAACTTCCTTTCTCCGATAACCCTCTCAACCACACTTCCGAAGATGTACAGGGTGTACATATTGAAGAAGATGTGCCAGAAGTTCCCGTGCATAAACATATGGGTTACAATCTGCCACCAGTGAAAGTACGGCGACTTTGGATAGAACAAGGCAAAGTTCTCGATCATAAACCCCTTGTTAATCAGGGTTGCGACGAAAACTATCAGGTTGATTATTATTATGTTCCTTGTAACCCTGGGGGTCGAACTGATATAGGATGACTGCATTTGTCAGAAAAGTTTTTCTATGTCTTCCGGGAGAAGCCTTGCGATGATTCTCCGGCCGTTTGGCGTAAATTCGGCGTTCTCACTTGCAAAAAGTGTGTCAACTAGTTCCCTCGCCTGTGCGGGACTGCTGACCTTGTCTGCCGACACTGCTCCGAGCGTTGCGAACTTCGAGGCCATCTCGCTGGTCATCAGTTCTTTGAGCCCGGTATGGTCTTCAGATAGAATGAGGGTCAGATTAGAAATCATCTCCTCTACCTTGCCTTCTTCGCAGGAATACCCTTCTGGCACTCCCTCGACCACCACCGTGTCGTCGCCTTCGGGGCTTATCTCAAAGCCCAGCGACTGAAGGAGTCCGGCATTGTCGTCGAAGAGCATCCTCTGCGCCACGTTCAGACGGACGTGCACGGGGAAGATGGCCCTTTGGGTGATGTGAGTTTCGCTGGAGAGTGTCCTCAGGGTCTTTTCGTAGATTATCCTTTCAAGGGCTCTGCGGATGTGGACAAGCATCAGGCCTGAGGAAGAGGGAAAGACTATGTACTTCCCGCCAAGTACCGAGTATTCGATCTTTGGAAGTTCTCTCTCCTCGAACAGTACTCCGTAATCTTCCTTCTTTGTCTCTCCCCGGTAAGAAGGGACGCTTCCGCTGTGGCTCACCGGCTCAAAATCTGAAACTGATTCGCCTATGGCTGCAAAAGGGTCGTAAGAGGGGTCGAAGGCCGGTCCCGGGTTCTCAGGCACGGGTTTGAACTGCTGGAACGACCCGCTGAAGGAAGCTATTTCAACGGCTCCCTCGCGGTCGAAATCTATACTGGCTCCCAGGCAGTTGCGCCCAAGGGTCTCGCGGACGCTGGCATAGAGAATCTGAAACAGAATCTGCTCATCCTCGAACTTGACTTCGGTCTTGGTCGGATGGATATTGACATCCACCGAATGGGGGTCGGTCTCAAGAAAGATGAAGTACGACGGGGTCAGCCCCTCGGGGAGCATCTCCTCATAGGCCTTCATCACGGCCTTGTGCAGATATGCGCTCTTGAAAAAGCGTCCGTTGACAAAGAAATACTGGTTGCCCAGGGTTTTCTTTGCGCTTTGCGGACGTCCGACAAAGCCTCTCAGAGTTACGGCAGAGGTCGTGGACTCAAGGTCAACCACATCTCCTACCACATTGGTTCCGAGAAGGTCGAGTATGCGGAATTTCAGAGAGTTGGCCTTTCTTAACACGAAAACGTCGCGGCCGTTGTGGCTCAGCGAAAACCCTATTTCAGGATTGATGAGGGCTATCCTGGTGAATTCCTCGACTATGTGCCTGAACTCTACATTGTCCGATTTCAGGAATTTTCTGCGCGCCGGCGTGTTGTAGAAGAGGTTTCTGACTGCGAAATTCGAACCTGCGGGTCCGGCGCAAAGCGAACTCTCGATACGGCCTCCATCGCCGATGCGAACCTCGGTGCAGACCTCGTCTGTGCTCCTTCGGGTCTTGAGGCTTATTTCAGATACGGCGGCTATCGAGGCCAGTGCCTCGCCCCTGAATCCGTAGGTCAGTATGGCGCCCAGGTCCTCGGCCGAGGCAATCTTGGAAGTGGCGTGCCTCTCGAAGCACAGAAGGGCATCTTCGGGGCTCATCCCGCAACCGTTGTCTATTACCTGGATGAGGGTGCGCCCGGAGTCGGCAATAACCACGGAAACTTGCGTAGCTCCGGCATCGACGGCATTCTCGACGAGTTCTTTTACTACAGAGGAGGGTCTCTGGACCACCTCTCCCGCGGCTATCATATTGGCGATGCCGGGAGGAAGAACCTGCAGCTTACCCATTACAGCAGAGAATAGAACTTTGCTATGCCGAAAAGCAGGGCCGCGACGAGCAGCAGGGCAACCAGACCTATGATGTTTGAAAGCTTTCCGGAGTGGCTGCGTGTACGCTGGTAGTTGCCGTCGCGGAAGGCTCCCTTGATGTATGAGCCGGGGACATAGCTGTCCTTGCCGCCAGCGTCGATGCTTCCGTCCACGTGGCCGAACATACGCTTGCGTTCCTCTTTCTCTTTATCGAAATAAATCGGCTTATAGTCAAACACTTTGTGTTCCTGCTCACCGAAGAAATTGAAAATTCCCATAACAATTGCAAAATTATGAATAAATTTGCACCTATGAAAGAATTGTTCATAGGAACAGGAATAGCACACAGTATCCTGCTCTTCTCGGTAGTGATTGCCACCGGCCTGTATCTCGGCCGCTTCAAGGTAAAAGGGGTTTCGATAGGCTCCACATGGATTCTCTTTCTCGGTATTCTCCTGAGCCACTTTGGTTTAAGAGCAGACCCCACCGTTCTCTCCTTTATGAAGGACTTCGGTCTGATTCTTTTCGTTTTTTCCATAGGAATCCAGGTCGGTCCCGGATTCTTCCAGTCATTCAGGTCCGGAGGAGTCAAGCTGAACCTGCTTGCCGGACTGCTCGTTCTGCTCGCCGTGCTCGTCACGGTCTCAATTCACCTTGTGACGGGTGAGAGTCTCGAAACTATGGTCGGCGTGATGTCAGGTGCCGTAACCAATACCCCCGGGCTCGGTGCTGCCCAGCAGACTTTGTCCGAGGCCAGACTCTCCGGAGGCTACAGCCCCGAGGTCGCCCAGCTCGACGCAGCGGCACTCGCATCGTCTTATGCGGTGGCGTATCCTCTGGGCGTGCTCGCAGTGATTATGCTTATGATGCTTTTCAAGGGAGTCTTCCGCATCGACCTCAAGAAAGAGAAGGCCCAGCTCGACAGAGAAGACCCTTCGGCATCCTCAGCCGCCCGACGTATGCACTGCGAGGTTGAGAATCCCGCCATATTCGGAAAGACGGTCGCTGAAGTTATGAAGGGGCACGAAGGAAAGTTTGTCATTTCGCGCATAATGAGAAACGGAAAAATCTCAATCCCGGGAGCCGACACCCTTCTTGAGCAGGGAGACAAGCTTCTTCTTGTAACCTCCCAGGACCAGGTTGACGAGCTCCGCATCGTCTTCGGCGAAGAGATTCCCATGCATCTGGCAGACTGGGTTCATCAAGACGAACACCTTGTAATCAAGAAGATTACCGTAACAAAACCCAGCGTGAACGGGAAGATGGTCAGGGAACTGAACCTGCGCGCCACCTACGGTATCCAGATTACCAGAGTCAACCGTTCGGGCGTTGACCTGGTGGCCCGTCCCAATCTCATACTCCAGCTTGGTGACATACTTCAGGTGGTCGGTACCGAAGCCTCCATAAAGGAGGCGGCCGATGCAGTGGGAAACCAGCCCGCCAGACTCAACAAGCCCAATCTCATTCCCATTTTCCTCGGTATAGCTATAGGCATCATTTTCGGCAGCCTTCCCATACGCTTCCCCGGAATACCCCAGCCCGTCAAGCTCGGTCTCGCAGGGGGTCCGCTCATCATCGCCATCCTGCTCGGGCACTTTGGCCCACGCTGGAAGATTATCACCTACTCCACCTCCAGCGCCAACCTTATGATGCGTGAGATAGGCATAAGTTTCTTCCTTGCGGCAGTCGGTCTGGGAGCCGGAGAGTCGTTCGTGGCTTCGCTGCTTGCCGGAGGATGGTGGTGGATACTTTACGGATTCCTGATTACCGTCATTCCCGTACTTACGGTAATGCTTGTCTCAAGGCTGGTTTTCAAGCTGAACTTCTATCAGATATGCGGACTGGTATGCGGCGCGACTACAGACCCCGCAGCCCTCGCCTTTGCCCAGGATGCATACGGAACAGACTATCCTTCAGTTAACTACGCGACCGTTTATCCTCTGACTATGTTCCTCAGGGTGCTTGTGGCCCAGATACTTATACTGTTCGCAGTCGCCTGACCCGGACATAAAAGACAACTAATTAAGATGAAAAGACTAAGCATCATATCAATAGCTCTGCTTCTGCTGGCAGGATGCGGCAGCAAGAGCGATTCAGTCAAAGACCGTCTTTCGGAGTATGCCACAATTCAGCTGGGATCCTCTTTCTTTGCCGGCATTTCCGACAACGGTCTCGAGGTCCTGAATTATTTCAAGCTTGCCTCGGACGAGGTTGACAACATATACTGGAAGCAGATGTTCGGAGATAAGTCGCTGATGATGAATCTTCCCGACAAGAACCAGAGGGTATATGCAATGGTAAACTACGGACCCTGGGACAGGAACAGCGGCCAGAGTTTCGTAAGTGGCTGGGGAGAGCGTCCGCTCGGAGCTGCCTTCTATCCCGAGGATATGACCGCTGAAGAATTCGAGGCCTTCGACGACCCCGACAAGAACAGTCCCTACACTCTCATAAGGAGAGACAGCACCGGAGCTCTCGAAACGGTATGGTACCACGAAGCCTTCGCCTCCGAGATAGCCGAAATCAACAACTATCTGCGCACGGCCGCCAACTATACAATCAAGGCCAGCGTCCGCGACTATCTCCATTCCCGAATCAAGGCTCTCGAGACCGATGACTACTACGCCAGCAACCTTGTGTGGCTCTCTATGCAGGATTCGAAGATGGACCTTATAATAGGGCCTGAAGAGACCGAGGACGACCGCCTGTACGGTACCAAGGCCTCATACGAGTCGTATGTCCTTCTGAAAGACCTCAACCTCACCTCGTCGATTGCCGGATATGCCGAGATGATTCCTTCGCTCCAGCACGACATCCCCTGTCCTGAGGAGTACAGACAGTTTACTCCTGGTTTGAACTCGACCGTATATGCATACGATATGGTATATTGCGCGGGTAACGCCAATGCCGGAATCAAGAAGATAGCCATCAACCTTCCCTACGATGTCCGTGTCCAGCAGGAGCAAGGAACCCGTACGGCCATCCTGAACAACATCATCAATGCCAAGTACAACAAGATAATACTACCCGCCGGCCGTCTTCTTCTCGGCAGAGACCTTACAAGATATCTCGACAACGGAGCGTTCTTCTGGAACATAGTGTTCCGTGAGATTTCGCACGGAATAGGCGTGCGCGAGACGGTCAACGGACGCGGCCCTGTCAGCGAGGCCCTCGGACAGAGCGCCCTTACCATCGAAGAAGTCAAAGGAGATGCCCTGGGGCTGTATCTGAACCTCAAGTTCATTGCCGACGGCAATATGGATCCCCTTGTCTCGCGTGAAGATGCCATCACGACCTTTATCGTATCGACCATACGTTCTGCCCGTATGGGACAGGCAACAGCCCTCGGAAAATCAAATGTGATGCTCTACAACATCCTCAAGAACAGCGGTGCGATATATGTTGACAATAACGGCTACTACGGAATCGACTTCGCTGTTGCCGAGGCCTCGGTCAAAGACCTTATTGCAAAGATTCTGACCATACAGGCCACCGGAGACAGAGATGCCGCCGAGGCTATGATACGCGATCTGGGCGAAGTACCCGAGTCGCTCCGCAAGGATTTTGCCGACCTCAAGAGATCGCTTATCCCTCTGGATCTGAGATTTCAGTTCAGCTGGTAGAAAATCTTGCTCAGAGACTTCCTATTCCCCGTTTTTTTTGTAACTTCGCGTCGTTGTTCAAAAAACGGGGTTTTTTCTATGAAAGTGGCTATAATAATGGGCTCGACAAGTGACCTTGAGGTTATGTCGGCTGCATTCGCCGTTCTCGATGACTTTGGTGTTGAATACGAGAAAAGAGTAATCAGCGCACATCGCGCACCTCGTCTTCTCGCAGACTACGTCTCCTCCGCAAAAGACCGCGGAATATCGCTTATCATCGCCGGCGCCGGCGGAGCTGCACATCTTGCAGGAGTCGCCGCCGCTTACACCACCCTCCCCGTTATCGGTGTTCCCATCAGCGGCAAGGCCTTCGGCGGACTTGACGCGCTTCTGTCAATGGTTCAGATGCCTTCTGGCATACCGGTAGCCACAGTAGCGGTCAACGGTTCCAAGAACGCCGCCCTGCTTGCCCTCCAGATAGCTGCAATCAGCGACAGCGCCCTCTCGGAAAAACTGGCCTCATTCCGATTGAAGCAGACTCAGGCAATCGAAAATACCTCAATCTAAATGCAAAGAATATTTGTAGAAAAGAAACCCGGATTCAGAGTAGAGGCCGAAAACCTCAGGGAAGAGCTCAACGAGAGCCTTTCACTCAGCCTCCGGGAAGTACGGCTTATTTGTGTCTATGACCTCGAAGGCTTCAGCGACTCTCTTCTCGAGCGCTGCAGCCATAGTGTTTTCGGCGAGACGGTAACCGACATCGTCAGCACCTCAATCGAGCTTCCCGACGACCCCAACCGCTATCTGGCTGTAGAATACCTCCCCGGTCAGTTCGACCAGAGGGCTTCCTCGGCCGTTGACTGCGTCCACCTCATAGAACCCGAGGCCAGGATTTCTATCCGTTCCTCAAAGCTGTTCATTTTCGACGAGTCAATGACGGCCGAAAAGCTTGATGCCGTTCGCCACTACTACATCAACGCAGTTGAATGCCGCGAGAAAGACCTGTCGAAACTCACTATGGGCGAAAAGTCGCTGGTCAAGCCCCTGCAGTCGCTCGAAGGCTTCCGCAATATGCCTGAGGAGGAATATCCCGAGTTCTGCCGCAGGTGGGGGCTTGCAATGAACACCGACGACCTGGCCGAGGTGGTAAGATACTTTATCGCCGAGAGGCGCGATCCCACCGAGACCGAAATCCGCATACTGGACACCTACTGGAGCGACCACTGCCGCCATACGACCTTCACCTCCGAACTCACCGAAATCACGGTGGACGAATCCTTTATCAAGGAGGAAATCGAATCGGAACTGGGCTCTCTGCATGCCATACGCAAGGAACTCGGACGCGAGGGCAAGAGCCTCTGCCTTATGGAGATAGCCACTATAGGCGCCCGCTACCTCAAGGCGCACGGAAAGCTCGACGACCTTGAGCAGAGCGAAGAGAACAATGCCTGCAGCATCTTCATCAACGTCGATGTCGATGGCCGCAACGAGCGCTGGCTTCTCCAGTTCAAGAACGAAACCCACAACCATCCTACCGAAATAGAGCCCTTCGGCGGAGCGGCAACCTGCCTCGGAGGAGCCATCAGAGACCCTCTTTCGGGCCGGTCATACGTATATCAGGCTATGAGAGTCACCGGAGCCGGCGACATACTCAAGCCCGTATCTGAGACGATACCCGGAAAACTTCCCCAGAAAGTCATCACCCGCAAGGCTGCTGCCGGTTATTCAAGCTACGGCAACCAGATAGGTCTTGCGACCACCCACGTCAGGGAGATTTACCACCCCGGCTATGTGGCCAAGAGACTTGAGGTCGGAGCCGTTGCCGGAGCCGTAAAGGCCGAAAACGTACGCCGTGAGCGCCCTGAACCTGGCGATGTCATCCTGTTGCTCGGAGGACGCACCGGTCGTGACGGCATTGGAGGAGCGACAGGTTCGTCCAAGGAGCACACCGAGGCCTCGCTCGAAACCTGCGGCAGCGAAGTCCAGAAAGGTAACGCCCCCGAGGAACGCAAGCTCCAGAGGCTCTTCCGCCGTCCCGAGGTGACCCGCCTCATACGCAAGTCCAACGACTTTGGAGCCGGTGGAGTCAGTGTCGCAATAGGCGAACTCTCCGACGGACTCGACATCTATCTCGACAGAGTCCCCGTAAAATACGAAGGGCTGAATGCCTCCGAGCTGGCAATCAGCGAATCCCAGGAAAGAATGGCAGTGGTTGTCGGGGCCTCCGACAGAGAGCAGTTTGAAAGCTACTGTGCTTCAGAGAATATAGAGGTAACACACGTTGCCGACGTTACATCCACTGCAAGGATGCGGATGTTCTACGGAAAAGAAGTCGTTGCCGACCTGTCCCGAGAATTCATCGACAGCGCAGGTGCCAGACACTATGCCAAGGCAAGCATAGCTGCAGTCGAAGACCGCAACCCCTTCGAGCAGCACCCGGAAGGCGATACCCTTGCGGAAAAGATGCTCAGTGTGATGTCCTCGCCCAACGTGGCCTCCCAGCAGGGGCTTGTGGAGATGTTCGACTCCACCATTGGCCGTTCCACCGTTCTGATGCCCTACGGAGGACTGCTCCAGCTGAGCGAGTCACAGGTTTCGGTCCAGAAGATTCCCACCGACGGATTCACCGACACTGCCAGCATAATGTCCTTCGGATTCAACCCTTGCATCTCTGAGTGGAGCCCCTATCACGGTGCCGCCTATGCAGTGGTCGAGGCCTGTGCAAAGGCCGTGGCAGCCGGCGCCGACTGGTCCACGATGCGTTTCTCCTATCAGGAATACTTCGAGAGAATGACCTCCGACCCTCACAGCTGGGGCAAGCCTCTATCGGCCCTTCTCGGAGCCCTCAAGATGCAGAAGGAGTTCGGACTACCCTCCATAGGCGGAAAAGATTCGATGAGCGGAACCTTCGAGCACATCAACGTTCCTCCTACCCTCATAGCCTTCGGAATCACCACCCTTCAGGCATCCAGAACCATTTCTCCAGAACTCAAGTGGGAGGGACACAGGCTATACCTCGTCAAGGCCACGCCTCTTGCCAACCGTATGCCCGATGTTGAACAGCTCAAAGCCAACTGGAACTACGTTCACGCCCATATACTAAGCGGAGACATAGTATCGGCCTGGGCAACAGGCTTCGGTTCGGTGGCCGAAGGTCTGGTGAAGATGAGTTTCGGCAATGCCCTCGGGGTAAGGGTCAAGATATCAGAAGAAGACCTTTTCAACCTTTCTTACGGTTCGATAATAGTTGAAACAGAAAGAGAGCTTTCGTACCGAAACGCCATACTTCTGGGCGAAGTGACCGACGGCGAAGACTTCAAGTTGCACATCAACGGCAAGTCCATAAGCAGCGATGCCCTTCTGGCAGCATGGCAGGGCCGTTACGCCCCGGTATTTGCCAATTCGAGCACGGCATCCCACAAGGCCCTGCGCCCTGCGCCCGCCGAGAGCGATGCCACTCGGAAGCGTCCCTCCCCCGTGCACTGCGATCATCCGAGGGTTTACATCCCTGTATTCCCCGGAACCAACTGCGACTACGATACCGCCAAGGCCTTCCGCAAGGCCGGTGCAGAGGTGGAATTCGGAGTATTCCGCAACCTCAGCGGAAAGGATGTCACCGATTCGATAGAGCAGATGTGCAAGGCCATCTCCAACTGTCAGATTCTCGCCCTTGCCGGAGGATTCTCAGCAGGAGACGAGCCCGACGGTAGCGGCAAGTTCATTGCCAGTGTACTCTGCAATGCCTCTGTGGCAAAAGAGATCGATGCCTTGCTTGGCAGGGGAGGGCTTGTTCTCGGAATCTGCAACGGCTTCCAGGCACTTGTCAAGAGCGGTCTTCTCCCTTACGGAAAATGCGGAAGTGTCACCGAAGCATCCCCGACCCTTTTCCGCAACGATATCGACAGGCACGTTTCGCGTATGGTAACGACAAGAGTGGCCTCTGTAGCATCCCCCTGGCTCGCGGGCTTCAAGAAAGGTGATCTCCACGCCATTGCAGTAAGCCACGGAGAGGGCAAGTTCGTCGTTAGCGAAGAAATGGCTTCGAAGCTCTTTGCCAACGGCCAGGTAGCCTTCCAGTATGCCGATCCTGCCACCGAGGAGCCTACTATGGAGTATCCCTACAATCCAAACGGCTCATACTATGCCATCGAGGGTATCATCAGCCCCAGCGGTCAGATTCTCGGGAAGATGGGTCACAGCGAGCGTTGGGAACCTTCACTTATGAAGAATATACCCGATGAACTCGAACAGACCCTGTTCGACAATGCAGTTAAATACTTCCAACAGGCCTGAGTTATGGCAAAATTACATTTCAGCGACGAAGTTTCTGCTTTCGGAGGAATCAAGAAAGCCAGAATCAAAGACAAGGGCAAGAATGCCTGCACCATTGCAAGAAAGGTTTTTGAAGTCCTCGCAGAAGAGGGAATCCCAAGCTGGTATGAAGCCCCCGAGGGCGAGAGGGATCTTCGCTGCAAGGATGTCTGCCCTTTCCCCCTCCAGTTCATAGTGCGCAACAGGATGGTCGGAAATCTTGCCATGCTGCTGTGTCAGGAGACAGGGAAGATAGTCGCCTCACCCCTGCACGAGATGCGCTATCTGAGCGAGGAACTCTGCAACCCTATGATTAATGCCGACTATGCCGCTGCCCTTGGAATTGCCAGCCCCGAAGAACTCTCGGCTATGCAGCAGATGACCGACCGCTGCAACTCCATTCTGAAAGCCTTCTTCCACAAGGCTGGAATCGAACTGGTAGATATGAAACTGCAGTTCGGCAAGGGTCCCGACGGCGGGATACTCCTCTGCTCGAGCATTACTCCTGACACTGCCCGCCTTTGGGACGAGCAAAGCGGAAAGCCTCTCGACAAAGACCGCTTCCGCCAGGACCTCGGCGAAATCGCATCTTCATACAAAGAAATAGCAGACAGAATATGAGCGTATTCGGAGTTTATGGCGTCAAGGACGCGGCACAGACTGTTTATTTCGGTCTTCACGCCCTTCAGCACAGGGGCCAGGAAGGAGCGGGGCTTGCCACCTTCGAGCCCGACGGAAGCTGTCTTCACCACCGTGGCCTCGGCCTTGCAGGCGAAGTCCTGTCCCAGAGTGAACTTGCCCGTCACCACGGTACCATTGCGATAGGAAGCACAAAGTATGCAAATGCCGCCCAGAGCGGTCTCGACAACGTCCAGCCCCTGTTCTTCCGCCACAAGAGCGGAGACTTCGCAATTGCGGGCGAGGGCAAGCTCATCAATTCCGACCAGCTTTACGACTATCTCGAGAACAGGGGATGCATCTTCCATACAGGAACCGACAGCGAGATTCTCGCAAACCTCATTAAGAAGGAAAGTGCCGGCAAGAGAATAGACTACCTCATCAGGGCTCTGAATATGATGGAAGGCGGTTTTACCTTCGTGATAATGACCAGAAACCGCATCTATGCCTGTCGCGACAAATATGGCATACATCCCCTGGCAATCGCCCGTCTGGGCGAGGGCTATGTGATATCGAGCGAGACCTGCGCCTTCGACCTTACCGGAGCAAGTTTCATAAGAGACGTCGAGCCCGGTGAGATAGTCTGCATCGACGACAACGGCATACGCAGCAACCTCTATTCACACTTCCAGAAGCACAAGGTATGTGCTATGGAATACATCTACATCGCCCGACCCGATTCGGACATAGACGGCTGCAACGTGCACGCCTTCCGCAAAGAATCCGGACGGCGTCTTGCCCTGGAATGCCCCTGTCCCGATGCCGACATAGTAGTCGGAGTGCCCGACTCCGGACTCAGCGCCGCCTTCGGATATGCCGAGCAGAGCGGAATCCCCTACGAGATGGGGCTGGTCAAGAACCGTTATGTCGCCCGAACCTTCATCCAGCCTTCGCAGGCTATGCGTGAAAGGGGAGTGCAGATGAAACTCTCTGCCGTCCGCAGCATAGTAGGGGGCAAGAAACTCGTGCTCGTAGATGACTCCATAGTCCGAGGAACCACCTGTCTGAAGATAGTCAAGCTCCTTCGCAATGCCGGAGCCCGCGAGGTTCACGTGCGAATTGCGAGTCCTATGATGACCTACCCTTGCTATTACGGGGTAGATACTCCAACCCGTAAGGAACTCCTTTCGTCCAAACGTAGCCTTGAAGAGTCCTGCAAAGCCATAGAGGCCGATTCGCTGGGCTATCTCTCAAGAGAAGCCACAGTCGCTTCGGCGGCCGGATGTTCCGAACTTTGCCTCGCCTGCTTCGGCGGAGGCTATCCCACAGCATTGTACAAACACGAAACCGAAGAATAATGGCAAAGAGTTATGAAAAAGCCGGTGTCAATCTTGAAGCCGGTTACGAAGTAGTCAGCAGAATCAAAAAGCACGTCGCTTCTACTGCAAGGCCCGGTTCCATGGGCGGAATAGGCTCATTCGGAGGGATGTTCGACCTCTCCTCCCTCGCCATCAAGGAACCTGTCCTCGTCAGCGGTACCGACGGGGTAGGAACCAAGCTAAAGATAGCCTTTGCGATGGACAAGCACGATACCGTAGGCATAGACGCGGTTGCAATGTGCGTGAACGATGTCCTTGCGCAGGGGGCAGAGCCTCTCATCTTCCTCGACTATGTGGCAGTGGGACATAACGACCCCGCACAGGTCGAGGCCATAGTCTCCGGTGTAGCCGAAGGATGCCGCCAGGCCGGATGCGCCCTCGTGGGAGGCGAGACAGCCGAGATGCCCGGGATGTACGAAGGAGGCGAATACGATATCGCCGGATATACCACTGGAGTCGTAGAGAAATCAAAACTTATCGACGGCTCTAAGGTAAAGATTGGCGACGTGCTTGTCGGTATAGCCTCTTCAGGCGTCCATTCCAACGGTTTCAGCCTCGTCCGCAAGATAGTATCCGATGCCGGGCTAGACCTGCACGCTGAGATCCCCGAATTTTCAGGCAGGGTTCTGGGAGAGGTTCTGCTTACCCCTACCAAAATCTATGTAAAACAGGTACTAGACGTTATTCGCCAGTGTGACGTCCACGGTGTCGCCCATATCACCGGAGGCGGCTTCGATGAGAACATTCCCCGCATCCTTCACGAAGGCCAGGGCATACAGGTGCACGAGGGCAGCTGGGAGATTCTGCCCGTATTCCGTATGCTCGAGAAGTGGGGAGGCATCCCCCATCGCGAGATGTACAACATCTTCAATATGGGAATAGGAATGGTTCTTGCCCTCGATCCGTCCGAGGCACAGAAGGCCATCTCCATACTCGAATCGCACGGCGAAAAGGCTTCCGTCATAGGCGAAATCACAGACAAACCCTCGGTAGAAATCATATAAACCTCTAAATAACAACAAAATGCGAGCATTGGTAAGCGTTAGTGACAAGACCGGTCTGGTGCCCTTCGTTCAGGGACTCAAGGAACTTGGCTGGGAGATAATCGCAACCGGAGGTACTCAGCGGTTGCTCGAAGAAAGCGGAGTCGAAACTATTGGAATCAGCGATGTCACGGGTTTCCCCGAAATCCTTGACGGGCGCGTCAAGACTCTCCATCCCAAGGTTCACGGAGGCATTCTGGCCCGCCGCGACCTTCCAGAGCATATGGACAAGCTCAAGGAACTCGGGATTGCCACAATAGACCTTGTCTGCGTGAATCTCTATCCCTTCCGCCAGACCATATCAAAGGAGGGAGTCACAATGGCTGATGCCATAGAGAACATCGACATAGGTGGTCCTTCGATGGTGCGCAGCGCCGCCAAGAACTGGAAAGACGTGACCATAGTCTGCGACCCTTCCGACTATGACACCGTCCTTGCCGAGCTCCGCGAAAACGGGCGCACAAGCGACGACACCCGCCTCAAACTCTCGGCAAAGGCCTATACCCATACTGCCGAATATGATATGTGCATAGCCGGATATATGCGCGAAAAGGCCGGACTCAACGAAAAACTCTTTCTCGAATACGACCTCAAGCAGGGTCTGCGCTACGGAGAGAATCCCCACCAGAGCGCAAAATTCTATGCCGCTACCGAGCCTGTGCCCTTCTCTCTTGCCTTCGGCAGGCAGATTCAGGGAAAGGAACTGTCGTACAACAACATCCAGGATGCCAATGCAGCCCTGAACGTGGTCCGCGACTTCGACGAGCCCTTCTGCGTGGCCCTTAAGCATATGAATCCCTGCGGCGCCGCTGTGGGAGCCACCATCGAAGAAGCCTGGCAGAGAGCCTATGAGGCCGACAAGGTCAGCATCTACGGAGGAATCGTGGCCGTGAACCGTCCCCTCACTGCCGAGGTCGCCCTTGGAATGAAGCCCATCTTCCTTGAGATAGTCATAGCCCCTTCCTTTACTCCCGAAGCTCTCGAAATTCTCTCTTCGAAGAAGAATCTCCGCGTGATGGAGGTAGATATGACCCGCGACGGCAAATCCGTTCCCCAGTACATCAGCGTAAACGGAGGAATGCTCTCGCAGCAGCTCGACACCCAGGTCGAGAAAGTCACTCCCGAGATGTGTGTAACGGCCCTCAAGCCCAGCGAATCCCAGATGGCAGACCTCGATTTCGGCTGGAAGATAGTCAAGCACGTCAAGTCCAATGCAATTGCGGTGGTTCGCGACGGACACACCATAGGAATCGGCGCCGGCCAGACCAACCGCGTCGGCTCTGCCGAGATAGCCCTCAACCTTGCCCGTGAGGCGGGATTCACAGAGGGTCTCATCCTCGCTTCAGACGGATTCCTCCCCTTCGACGACACCGTCTCGCTTGCCGCCAGGTACGGGGTTTCGGCCATAGTCCAGCCCGGCGGAAGCATACGCGACGAAGATGCAATACGCAAGGCCGACGAACTTGGAATAACCATGCTCTTCACCGGAGTCAGACATTTCAAGCACTGATATGAAGACCGTACTCGTAATCGGCTCCGGAGGAAGGGAGCACGCCATAGTTGACGCACTCAGCCGCAGTCCCCGCGTGGGCAAGATATACTGTGCCCCCGGAAATGCCGGAATCGCAGCCCAGGCCGAGTGTGTCCCCATAAAGGATACCGATGTCAGCGGGCTTGTCGAATTCGCATCTTCGCATTCGGTTGACCTTACCGTGGTCGGCCCCGAAGCCTCACTTGCCGCAGGAGTCACTGACGCCTTCCGCGCATCGGGTCTGAAGATATTCGGACACAGCAAGGCCGCTACCCGCATCGAAAGCAGCAAGGAGTTCGCAAAAGTCCTGATGGAAAAATACTCCATTCCCACAGCCGCATACCGCAGCTTCACCGACTATGACGAGGCTCTTGCCTATGTGTCCTCGCGTCCTCTGCCAGCAGTTCTCAAGTACGACGGGCTCGCCGCCGGAAAGGGCGTGGTCATAGCCGAGACCCTCGCCGAGGCTCAGGCCGCACTCAAGGATATGCTGGTAGGCTGCAGTTACGGGCAGGGAAAGGTAGTTGTCGAAGACTATCTCCAGGGCCCGGAATTCTCCTTTATGTGCTTCGTTGACGGTTCCAGAGTCTATCCTATGCCTCTCGCGCAAGACCACAAGCGCGCCTTCGACGGCGACAAGGGACCGAACACAGGAGGAATGGGGGCCTATACCTCGCTTCCTTTCATCACATCCGAAGACCGTGAGTTTGCCCTCAGCAACATACTCCAGCGTACCGCCGATGCTATGGTCGCCGAAGGCTGCCCCTTGAGCGGAGTACTCTACGGAGGTCTTATGAAAACTGACGGCGGAGTCAAGGTCATAGAGTTCAACGCCCGTTTCGGAGACCCCGAGACCGAGGTCGTGCTTCCCCTTTTCGAGGGTGATATCTACTCCCTTTTCGAAGCAGTTGCCGGCGGAGTTCCCGCTGAGCAGCCCCTCTGGAGCAGTGACGTTACCCTCGGAGTAGTTCTCGCTTCGAAGGGATACCCCGCCAGCTACGGCAAGGGCTTCCCCATAGAACTGCCTGCCGAGGGCAAGATATACCATATGGGAACAGCCTTGTCCGAAGGAAAGTGCGTTACTGCCGGTGGGCGGGTGCTGATGTGTGTAGCCCGTGCTTCGAGCCTGAAGGAGGCTTTATCGGAAGCCTATGCCCTCGTGAGAGAAGTGCGCTGCGAGAACCTGTTCTACCGTAATGATATTGCTCACATAGCTTTGGAACAACAATGACAACCATCGGAACACCTCTGAGCCCTGTCGCCAAGAAGGCCCTTCTGTGCGGCTCGGGAGAACTTGGCAAAGAAGTCGCAATCGAACTCCAGCGCTACGGAGTTGAGGTAATTGCCTGCGACCGTTATGCGAATGCACCTGCAATGCAGGTAGCCCATCGCAGCTATGTATTTCCTATGCTTGACGGCAAGAGGCTGCGAGAAGTAATCGAGGCCGAAAAGCCAGATCTAATAATTCCCGAAATCGAAGCCATAGCCACCGACGTGCTTGTCTCGCTTGAGGAGGAGGGATACAAGGTTATTCCCACAGCCCGTGCCGCCCGCCTTACTATGAATCGCGAGGGAATACGCCGGCTTGCCGCAGAACAGCTCTCAATACCCACCTCCTTCTACCGTTTTGCCGATACTAAAGAAGAGTTCGACAAGGCTATTGCCGAAGTCGGAATCCCTTGCGTGGTCAAGCCAATTATGAGTTCCTCCGGGCACGGCCAGAGCACAGTCCGCTCCGAAGACGATGTCCAGAAGGCCTGGGAGACAGCCCAGGAAGGGGGCCGTGCAGGTGCCGGAAGGGTCATTGTTGAAAGGTTCGTGGATTTCGACTACGAGATTACCCTTCTGACCGTGCGTCACAGCGCAGGAACGACCTGTCTCGAACCCATAGGCCACCATCAGGTCAACGGTGACTACCGCGAATCCTGGCAGCCCCAGCCTATGTCGCTCCAGGCCTTGCAGAAGGCCCGTGAGATAGCCTGCAAGATAACCTCTGCCCTCGGCGGATACGGAATCTTCGGAGTAGAGATGTTTGTCAAGGGAGACGAAGTCATCTTCAGCGAAGTCTCACCTCGCCCCCACGATACAGGAATGGTTACGATGATATCTCAGGACCTCTCCGAGTTTTCTCTCCACGCCAGGGCTGTGCTCGGTCTGCCTGTTCCCGAGGTCCGTTTCTTCGGTCCCAGCGCATCCAAGGCCATAGTAGTGGAAGGAGACTCAGACAAGGTCGAATTCTATAATCTCGAAAAGGTGCTTGAGGAAGCCGGAGTGCAGATTCGTCTGTTCGGAAAGCCCGAGGTCTGCGGACATCGCCGCTTCGGGGTCATTCTCGCTACCGACGAGAGCGTTGAGAAGGCTCTTGAAAAAGCCGAAAGGGCTTACTCCAAACTTGGAATCAGGGTTCTCCCGCGATAGGAGTCTGTTCTCCCTTCAGCTTGCCGATTCGCTTGCGGTATAACTGCCAGGTATTGAATACATTATGCCAGATGGAATAGAATCCTCCGGCGATTGAGATTACCGGGTTGAGGAAGGTGTACCCAAGCCATATTCCGAATACTGTATTCTTTTGGCCCAGAGCCTGACCGGCACTGATGGGGCATCCGTACCGCGCCCCTATCATACGCCCCGAGGCGAACTGCAGTATGCAAGCCAGAAGCGACCCTCCGGCAATTTCAAGCAGCAGCCACATAGACCCTCCGCTGTGGACTATTGCCCGGGTGCTCATAAGTATAGCCAGCCCCAGCGACACCGCCCAGATGCTGAAACTTGCCGAACTGTACCTTAGAAACCAGGCGTGAATCCCCGGCAGAAGGTATCGGACAGCCCAGGCCGCCAGACACGGGAGAATCAGCAGAGGAAATACCTTTGAAATAATCAGCAGGAATGACTTCCAAAAGCTCATCCCCTCGATAGGGTGAATCAGAGGAACGGTCAGAGGCACCATCACCGACACCAGAAGATTGATAAGAACGGTGTAGGTCACGACTCCTGCCATATTGCCCCCGAGTTTGCCTGTAACCACGGCACAGGCGGTTGCCGTAGGACAAATGATGCAGAGCATAAATGCTTCAAGAGCATAGCGGAGCTGAATTCCGGGGAACGATGCAATCAGAAAAGCGAGAGCCGTGAACAGACCTCCCTGGAGCAACAGAAGCCATCCCATCCAGCGATGCAGCCTCATTTGCCTTGGCTCTATCTTGCAGAAACTCAGAAACAGCATCGCAAAGAGGAGCATAGGCTGAATGCTCTTGCAAAGCGACAGCAACACCGGCCCTGCGGGGTGCAGAGCCGGGATTGAACGGTATATCAGGTATGCCGCGACACCGGATACCATACTGATTATGAGCATCCAGTCTTTGATGAACTTACCCAGCGAATACCTGTATGCAGACATCAGAAACTGATTTTTTCTATGAAAATCTGGCGGTCCTCGCAACGCCCTTCGATGTACCAGTCATCCCCGACCTGCAGCGACAGCAGAGATACAGTCTCGCCCGGAAGGGCCTCCTTGTTGAAGTTTATGCTAAGCTCCCTGACCTGACGGGCGCGCAAAAGTTCCAGAGGAAGCACGTCGAAAGCCCAGACGGAATACTTGACATTGTTCACGTGGCCGTTGCAGTCGAGGTCGGAATACAGGACGGTGTGTTCCCCGGCAAGTGAGAATACCTCTCCCCTCGGAGGCACTATCTTAGCGCATCCCTCTTCGAATAGTTTTTCGCTGTTCTGCGCAGAAAGATCAATGATTCCGTCGAGCCTGTCGGTACGCACGGCCCTTCTTGTGCTGATATCCATCAGTATCCAGGAGCTGGTTCCGCGTATGAGCTCACCGCCGTCCTTGTCAAGGAGTCTGTACTCACGTCCCGAGAAAAGTCCCTCGAAGCCCGTGTGCCAGGTCTCTGCCGTTACGGTATCGCGCCTGACGGGCATCCTGTCGAAACGGACGTGCATACGCGCGAGTATCCATACAAGATTGAGAGGAGCAAGATGATGGTCGGCGAATCCGAGAGGCTCCGCACCTGCGGCAGCCATCTCCTGAGCGATGTCAAGAAAGGCAGTCGGTCTCAGCCTGGACTCACAGTCTATCATATAGTAAGGCAGACTGATTTCTTTTGTGAATTTGTTCATTTTGTCAGGTTTAAGTCTTTGTAAACTGTTTGTTCAAAGGGCGTAGCGTATGGGGTTGGTCTGAGTCTCTGCCAGTAGTATTTCCACTTCAGGAACGCTTTCGTGGATGATGTCCCGCAGCAGACAAGAAGTAAACTGTTCGCTCTGAAAGTGCCCGAGTTCAACAAGAATCATACCTTCGCCGTCAAAGAAGTCGTGATAATGCAATTCACCGGTGATGAAACAGTCCGCCCCCTTTTCGAGTGCGTCTTTCATCAGAAAGGCCCCGGCGCCCCCGCACAGAGCCACTCTGCGAATCGTCTTTTTCTGGGTGCAGTTATGGCGTATGCACTCCACCCCGAAGATTTCCTTCAGCCTCAGGATGAACTCCCCGGCATCCTCTCCGCAAGGCAGTTCTCCTATGACTCCGCTTCCGGCTTCGTCTGCACAGACGGGTCGCAGCCACTCCAGACCCCCCGACAAGCCAATCATCTCTGCAATCTTATAGTTCACCCCTCCGCGGACATTGTCCAGATTCGTGTGGGCAGAATAAAGGGCTATACCCTCAGAGAGCGCCTTAATGACACATCTTTGCTGCCAGGTTGCCCCGCTGATGCTTCTCAATGGCCTGAAAATGAGAGGATGATGAGACACTACCAAATTGCATCCCTTTGCTATGGCTTCGTCAATCACTTCTTCGCTTATGTCCAGACTGACAAGTACCTTGCTCACCGGAGTGTCCGGAAAGCCAAGCTGAAGTCCGCTGTTGTCGTAATCCTCCTGCAGGCGCAGTGGTGCATAAGCCTCGATGGCATCGATGATTGAGCGTATCATTGTCATAGTATGCAATATTTTACTCCAAAGATAGTGTCTTTGAATGTATTCTCAACGGCTAAATCACATATTATTGTTACCTTCGTCAATATAAACCAACGCCTATGCTAGGAAAGATTGAACTCAAGGGAATGAAGTTCCACGCGTTTCACGGCTGCCTTAAGGAAGAACAGCTCAATGGGAATGACTTTCTTGTAGATATAGAATTCCAATACGACTTCGAGCAGGCCGCCATAGAGGATGATCTCTCAAAGGCTGTCGATTATGGTATTATCTATAAGATAGTTGCCGCTCAGATGGAAATCCGCTCCGATCTTCTCGAGAACCTGGTCTGGAGAATCCGCACGGCCGTTTCAGAAGCTTTTCCCCAAATCAGCGGACTTCACGTTAAGGTGTTCAAGCCCAATCCTCCGGTGGAGGGTAGCGTTTCTTACAGTTCAGCCGAACTCTGACCCTTACTCCAGTCCCGCAACTCCCAGAGTGGCCGCGGAGATTCGAACCTGCGGCTCAAAGACCTCTCTAAGTGCCCTGTGGCACTCGGCTATGGTTGCTCCTGTGGTGAATACATCATCCACAATCAGTATGTGCCCGGGAGAAGAGCCGCTTGTCTGAGCCACTCCTGCGCAGGCTTCCCTGACCCTGAAGGCCCCCCTTACGTTGCCGGCCCTCTCGTGAGAGTGAAGCGTTGCCTGCGAGCGGGTTTTCCGGACTCTCTCAAGCAGCCTTTTCTCCAGTCGCGCTCCGGGGAGACAGCTGCAGATTTCACTCGCGATGACCTCTGCCTGATTGTACCCCCTTTCCCAGAGGCGTCGCCGGTGCAGAGGTACCGGAACTATCAGGTCAACATCTTTGAACAGAGGCGAAGAGGCAAGTTCATTCCCGAGAATGCGGGCAAAGCGCCTCCCTTCGCCTAAAGCTCTTCCGTATTTGAGTTCGCGTGTAATCGAAGCATAGCCCGACTCAGAAGAGTAGTGGAAGAGAGCAGTCGCAAAGGCATAAGCCTCGCATCTTCCGCTTTCCTCGACAGTTTCCTGAATCCTGGCATTGAAGACATCTGCCATAGGGTTGCGCTTCATTCCAAAGTACCGGGTAAGGGGAATATCTGCGCGGCAAATCATACACAGGTCGGTCTCCGACGGCATCAACTCCCTTCCGCAGACCATACAGGTACGCGGAAACATAAAATCGGCAAGAGAAGAAAGAAGTCGAAACATCAGCAGGCCATTGCCCCGCAGCAGTTGATTACCTGCCCGCTGACATAAGACGACATACTGCTTGCAAGGAACAGGGCTACGCCCGCAACATCCTCGGGGGTGCCTCCCCTCCTTAAGGGTATGGTCTTTATCCAGGCATCCCTCACTTCCTGAGGCATAGCTGCTGTCATATCAGAGATAATGAATCCGGGAGCTATGCAGTTGGCACGTATCCCGCGGGGACCCATCTCCTTTGCTATTGATTTAGTGAGGCCTATCAGTCCTGCCTTTGAAGCGGAGTAGTTGCACTGTCCGGCATTACCGGCTTCTCCCACCACCGAAGACATACTTATGATGCTGCCGCCCCTCTGTTTGGACATTATCGGTGTCACAGCGTGAATGAAGTTGAAGGCCGACTTGAGATTGACGTTGATTACAGCATCCCACTGGCCCTCCTCCATCCTCAGCATCAGGGTGTCGCGGGTAATTCCGGCATTGTTCACAAGAATATCGATGCGGCCGAATTCTTCTCTTACCTTTTCGACAACCTCGTGAGCGGCTTCGAACTTAGACGCGTCCGATGCGTATGCCTTTGCCTTTACTCCTAGAGCCTCAATCTCCTTGAGTGTAGATAGGGCAGTATCGTCTATTACCAGATCCGTAAAAGCAACAGCTGCTCCTTCGGAAGCGAACCTGAGGGCTATGGCCTTGCCTATTCCCCTCGCTGCGCCCGTAATGAGGGCGACTTTATCTTTAAGAAGTCCCATAATCCAAAACGCAGACCCTCCGGACATTTTTCAGAGGGCTGAAATTCTACGAAGTTAATAAGAATTATATTATTTTTGTGAGAAACGCTTTACAGAATACAGCCATGTTTGACAAGCAAACCTACATCTCCCGCCGCAAGGCTTTGGCAGAAAAGATGAAAAGCGAAGGCGGAATCATAGTCTTCCTTGGAAATGTCGATGCTCCGGCACAATACAGCAACAATCCCTACAAATGGCGTCAGGATTCCACCTGGCTTTACTTCTTCGGCATAGACGAACCCCGTTATGCAGCCGTGCTGGATATTGACTCCGGAACCGAGACCATATATGCAGACGATGCCGATATCGACGACGTGATATGGAACGGGCCTACCCCTTCCGTGGCCGAGTATGCCGCCACTACCGGCATAAGCAGGACGGCATCCTACCGTGACCTCGAGATGGCCGTGGGAATGGCCCAGTGCTCTGGAAGAAAGGTCCATACCATACCTCCCACCCGCTACTACAACAAGATACGCCTCTCCCAGCTTTCGATATGGGAGCCTTCGGTTCCTCTTGTGAAGGCTATCATCAGTATGCGTCTTGTCAAGACCCCCGAAGAAATAGCCGCCATCGACGCCGCCTGCGACCTGGGTCGCGAGATGCACGTTCGCGCCCGTAAGGGAATAAGGCCCGGCCGGATTGAGCAGGAGATAGTCGGCGAGATGGAAAGCGTAGCCCTAAGCAAGGGCTGGGGAGTGAGTTTCTCCACCATTCTGACCCAGCACGGAGAGGTGTTCCACTGTCACGACCACAGTGCCGCCATCGAGAGCGGCCGCCTGCTGGTTATTGATGCAGGAGTCGAGTCCAACTGCCACTATGCCTCAGACTTCACCAGAACCTATCCTACCGGAGGCAAGTTCACGCCCCGTCAGAAAGACATCTACGACATAGTCTGCGACTGCAACAATGCCGCATTCGAGATGATACGCCCCGGAATCAGCTACCGCGAAGTCCATCTTGCCATAAGCCGCCTTATGCTCGAAAGGCTTTCCTGCCTGGGTCTTGTCAGGGGGAATGTGGACGATATGCTCTCTCAGGGGGTTGCAGGCCTCTTTATGCCCCACGGCCTCGGACACAATATGGGGCTTGACGTCCACGATATGGAAGACTACGGCGAAGACCTCGTCGGCTACGACGACGACCAGAAGCGTTCACCCCTGCTCGGTCTCGGCAGCCTCAGGATGGCACGCCGTCTTGTTCCGGGGAATGTGATAACCGATGAACCCGGAATCTACTTCATCCCCGCCCTGATTGCCAAATGGAAAGAAGAGGGCAAGTGCAGTGAGTTCATAAACTTCTCGGCTCTCGAGAGTTACCGCGATTTCGGAGGGATACGCCTCGAAGATGACGTTCTCGTAACAGAGGACGGAGCAAGGCGTCTGGGCAGCCGCCGTCTTCCCATAGAGTCCCGCGAAGTGGAACTTGCAATGGAGGCTGACCTTGCCGGAAACTGACAGCTATGTATAAGCTCTCCGACTACCTGCACAACGGGCTGCTGTACCTGAACAATCTGGCCAGACCTTCGCACAAGAAGCTCAGCCAGCTGATGATTTATGCCTCTACTGCCTGTCAGTCCAAGTGCAGGCACTGCTCGATATGGCGCAAGCCCCACGAATGGCTGACTCTCGACGAGATTAAAACTTTGATGGCAAGCCGCTGTATAAGTCCGTCCACCACCGTAGGACTCGAGGGTGGAGAGTTCGTGATGCATCCCCAGGCCTTCGAGATAATGGAATGGTTCTCGCAAAACCATCCCAACTACACCCTTCTGACCAACGGACTTGCCGTTCCCAAGGTAGTCGAAGCAGTACGGCGCTATCATCCCCGGCACCTGTACATCTCGCTCGACGGCGACAAGCAGACCTACCCCCTGGTAAGAGGTGTGGATGGCTACGACAAGGTGGTGAGCCTCGTAAGCCAGATTCGCGACGAGGTCCCCGTATCGCTGATGTTCTGCCTCACCCCCTGGAACTCCTTCAAGGATATGGAGTACGTGGTCGATTTTGCTCTTCGCAACCATATCGATGTCAGGATAGGTATTTACGGGACTATGGATTTCTTCGACACCGACGCCGAACTCCTGAATCTTGACAATTTCAGGGAATCCATCCCCGAAAACGTTCGCAAGACCTCGGAGAACTACGATTTCGTAGCCCTTTATGACGAGTGGCGCAAAGGCAGGCTCAATCTCCGCTGCCAGAGCATCTTCTCTTCACTTGTTATTCACAGCAACGGCGATGTTCCCCTCTGCCAGAATCTGCCCGTGGTGCTGGGTAACATCAGGCAGCAGTCGCTCGACGAAATCTTCAACGGCAAGGTCGCTCACGAGATACAGTGCCGTTACAGCCGCGAATGCAACGGATGCTGGATTAATTTCCATCGCAAGTACGACATCATCCTGGCCCGCAACTTCGAGAAAGTTCTTCCGAAACGCTTGATAGAAAGGTTCTACGGCAAATACAGCTGGACCTCGGACCCTGCAAAAAAGTATAAAGACGTCATCAGATGACCAAAGAACTCATAGAAAGATTTAAGAGAATCCGCACCGCCCGCTTCCTGAGCTCAGGCCCCTCCCGCAAATACGCCTTCGTGGGAATGGGACAGCACAGCCTCGGCAATCTGTATCCTGTCCTTGACTATCTGAATGTGCCTCTGAAGTACATTTGCGTCACATCCGAAGACAAGGCCCGTCTGATTGCCCGCCGCTACCCCTCTGTCAGGGCAGTCACCTCTCTTGATGAGATACTCTCCGACAGCGAGGTTGCCGGAGTCTTTGTCGCCGCATCGCCCTCGGTCCATTTCTCAATCGCGTCGCAGGTCCTCGGCAGCGGAAAGGCCCTCTTCATCGAAAAACCGCCCTGCTCCAGTCTTGAAGAACTGCTCGCCCTGAAGCAGCTCTGCTCCGCCGGCAAGCCCATCTTCGAGGCAGGCCTTCAGAAGAGATACGCTCCGGCGGTAGGAAAACTCCTTGGCCGCCTGTCTTCCGACCGCCCCTCCCACTACAGTCTGCGCTACCGCACCGGGGCTTATCCCGAAGGGAATCCCCTGCTGGACCTTTACATCCACCCTCTGGACCTTGTAAGTTACCTCTTCGGCGAGGCGGAACTCCTGTGCTGTGAGACCAGCCCTGATTCTTCGCTCCTGCTCGTGCTCGCTCATCCCGGCGGAGTGAGGGGAACGCTCGAACTGTCCACCTCGGGCAGCTGGGCCTCTGCAGGCGAGAGCCTGAGAGTCACTTCGAAGGCCGGGGAGTACCTGCTCGAAGGGATGGACACTCTCTGCTTCCACCCCGGCAGCCGCAAGATTGCAGGGATTCCTCTAGAGAAAACAGGCTTGTCTTCAGAAAGAATTCACTATCTTTATTCCCGTAACGGCTTCAACCCCGTGGTTGCCGACAACCAGATAGTATCTTCGGGCTACTTCGGCGAACTGAAGGCCTTTGTGGATGCTGCAGAGGGAGGCCGGAACAGAATTGTTACATCTATTGACGATATTATACCCACATACAGATTACTTGACAAAATAACTCAAAGACAATGCAGGTAGTAATAAGCGGATATGGCAAGATGGGCCATATGATTGAGGGCATACTCCTCAACAAGCGAATGGAAGTTGCTCTCGCAAGCGAAGATGTGTGCTCGGTAGATCCCGAGATTGCAAAAGAAAGCGTTTGCATAGACTTCACCACACCCGAAGCATTCAAGGCAAATTACAAGTTCATAGCCGAACACTTCAAGGCCGCCGTCATAGGCACTACAGGCTGGGATGACATCAGGGAAGAGGTCATTGCAGCATTCGAGAAGGCCGGGACACCAATGATTTACTCCGCCAATTTCTCAATCGGTGTGAATGCCGTTTTCGCCGCAGTCGAGAAAGCCTGCGAGATTCTCAACTGCCACGGCTACATTCCCCATATCGAAGAGATTCACCATATCCACAAGAAAGATGCTCCCAGCGGGACAGCCAAGACCCTTGCCTCGATAGTCGAAAAGGGAATAGGGATACGTCCAGACATCACTTCCTTCCGCGAGGGCGAAGTTCCCGGAACCCACATAGTCAAATTTAAGTCCGAGGTTGACAAAATCAAGATTTCACACAAGGCTTACTCCCGTGTTGGCTTTGCCGAAGGAGCAGTTTATGCTGCCACTCTGACCGAAGGTCTCAGCGGGGTACACGAGTTCAAGGACCTTATTCTGAAATGAAAGCTATCAGTCTGAAAGGTTGCGGTACGGCCCTTGTCACTCCGTTCAAAGATGGCGAGGTCGATTATGAGGCTTATGCCAGTCTCATAGACCGCCAGTATGATGCGGGTGTGGATTTCCTCGTAGCCCTGGCTACCACGGGTGAAACCCCTTCACTGAGTGATGAAGAAAAGACTGCTCTCCTGAAACTGACCTTCGGTCACGCCGGAGGTCTTCCCATAGTAGTGGGATGCGGTTCCAACTCCGTAAGCGGAACCCTTGCCAATATGCGCAAGCTTGATGGTCGTGAAGTCGATGCCTGGCTTGTGGTGGTGCCCTTCTACAACAAGCCTACCCAGGAGGGAATGTACTTGTACTTCAAAGAGATAGCTTCGAACACCGATAAGCCTGTCATCATTTACAACGTGCCCTCCCGCACCGGAGCCAATATGAAGGCCGAAACCTGTCTGCGTCTTGCGCGCGAGGTCCCGGGTATAGTTGCAATCAAGGAGGCTTCTGGCAATCTGGCACAAATTGAAGAGATTCTTGCAGGTGCTCCCGAAGGCTTTGCCGTATTCAGCGGCGACGATGCCCTGACACTCACAATGATGGAAAAGGGAGCCAGGGGAGTTATCTCGGTAGCTTCGAATCTGCTTCCAGAAAGAGTGTCGCAGGTAGTGTCAGCCGCACTCGAAGGCGATTTCGCCAGAGCCGCTGCTCTGGATAAGCCCCTTCAGCCCCTCTACGAGGCCTGCTTTGTCGAGAGCAACCCCATACCAGTCAAGGCCGGAATGGAAGTGCTTGGCCTGTGTGGCTGCGAAATGAGGCTTCCCCTCACCGCCGCCTCTCAGTCCACAAGAGACGCGATGTCTCAGATACTGAAAGACTTATGAAAATATACAAGTACAGTGGCGCCGGCAACGACTTCTTTATGATAGACGGCAGGAATGCCGAAGTCAGCCACTATCGCAACCTTGAGGTAATCTCTGCCCTGTGCGACCGCAATTCCAATCTTCCCCTGCCTCAGGGAGTACGTCAGGGGGCGGACGGAGTAATAATCCTGTCGACAGCCCCGGGCGAAGATTTCGTGATGGAATTCTTCAATCCCGACGGGAGTTCGGGGATGATGTGCGGCAACGGTGGCCGATGCGTCGTAGCATTTGCCCATTTCCTCGGCATTGAGCCCTCTCACGGCGCGACCTACCGTTTCAGCGCCCCAGACGGGCCACACTTCGGAGAGGTTCTTTCCAGCGAAGGCAATCTTGCGTCAGTTCGCCTGGGAATGAAGGATGTCGAAGGAGTCACTCGCTTCGACGACGGTGTTTTTCTCGACACCGGAGCCCGGCACTTTGTGACCCTTGTCCCTGATGTCGAGGCAGTTGACATAGATACCGTAGGGCATGACATACGCTGGCAGGAAAGATTCGCCCCTCAGGGCAGCAATGTCAATTTCCTCTCCCGCTCAACAGACGGAAACATATCAGTGCGCACCTTCGAGAAGGGAGTCGAAGCCGAAACCCTCGCCTGCGGAACCGGAGTCACCGCTTCGGCCCTCGCAGCCCACATTTTCGGAATCCCTGCGACGGCCCTTAACCCAGATGGCAGTATTCATTACGATATCCACACACGTCAAGCCGTTCTCGGAGTTGATTTCGAAGTATCCGACAGCCATTCATTCCGCCGAATCTGTCTCACAGGGCCAGCAGAGAGTCAGGCCGAATTGGAAATAGACTGAGAATTGACTATATTAGCCGGGTTTTTAAAAATTTTACAAACACTATGAAAGTAGCAGTAGTCGGTGCGACGGGTCTTGTAGGAACCCGTATGTTGCAAGTTCTTGCCGAGAGGCATTTCCCTGTAGATGAACTGATTCCGGTAGCTTCAGAGAAGTCGGTAGGCAAAAAGATAAACTTTGCAGGCCGCGAGTGGACAGTAGTGAGCGCCGACGATGCTATCAAGGCCAAGCCTGCCCTTGCCCTCTTCAGCGCAGGAGGATCCACCTCCGCAGCACTTGCTCCCCGCTTTGCCGAAGCCGGAATCAGGGTTGTTGACAACAGTTCGCAGTGGCGTATGGACCCGACCAAGAAACTTGTCGTTCCCGAAATCAACGGCGACGTGCTGACTGCTGAAGACTATATCATCGCCAATCCCAACTGTTCTACAATACAGATGGTTATGGCCCTCGCACCCCTGCACGGGGCCTTCACCATCAAGAGAGTTGTAGTTTCGACCTATCAGTCGGTCACGGGAGCCGGATACAGGGCCATCAACCAGATGAACGCCGAGCGCCAGGGCCTCTCCTGGGGCGAATACGAAGCCAAATTCCCCCATCCCATCGACCAGAACATACTCCCTCATATCGACGTATTCGAAGACAACGGATACACAAAAGAGGAGATGAAGATGCTCAATGAAACCCGCAAGATACTCCGCGACGACAGCATAGCCCTCACTTCAACCACGGTGCGCGTACCCGTACAGGGAGGCCACTCCGAGGCTGTCAACGTAGAGTTCGCCAAGCCCTTTACCCTCGAAGAGGTGCGTTCGCTGCTTGCCTCGATGCCCGGAGTGACAGTTCTCGACGACCCCTCAAACAATGTATATCCTATGCCTCTGGATGCCTGGGGGAAGGACGATGTTTATGTGGGACGCATTCGCAGGGACTTTTCGATTGAGAACGGCCTGAATTTCTGGTGTGTCTCCGACAATCTCCGCAAGGGAGCAGCCACCAACGCAGTGCAGATAGCTGAGCTCCTGCTCGAAAAGGGATTCATAGCTTAGTTTTTTTTCAGAAATGAGAGTATTGAAGTTCGGCGGTTCTTCCGTCGCCAACGCCACCGCTATGTCCCGCGCTATGGACATAGTTGAGGGAGAGGCTTCTTCCGACCGTGTTCTTGTCGTAAGTTCCGCAATCAGCGGATGCACCGATGCCCTGATTGAAATAGGAAAAAGGCCCGTCCACGAGCGGAAAGAGCTCGTGGATGCCTTGAGAGACAAGCATATACGTATCATACGCCGTCTATTCTCAGGGTCCTCGCGCGAAGAGGCCATTGCTGAATGCAAGGCTCTGTCCGAGATGCTTCTCGAGGCTCCGTCCGACGAGTGCGTGACCTTTGGCGAACTTTTCAGCACGCGCATTCTGTACAGAAAATTTGCCGACGAAGGCTACGAGGCCCTCTGGCTCGATTCGCGCAAGCTAATAGTGAGTGACGACCTTGCAGCCTCATACAAAGCTATTCGCGAAGCCCTCGCTGCTCATCCCGATGCCAGGGTAATAGTTGCCCCGGGCTTCATTGCCTCCGACTCCACAGGCAAGGTGACCACTCTCGGAAGGGGAGGCTCCGACTACAGCGCGGCCATTTTTGCCGCTGCTCTCGATGCTGGAGCCCTGGAGATATGGACCGACGTTCCCGGAATTATGACAACCAATCCTAAGGTTGTTCCCGCTGCCCGAACCATAGGCAGAATGTCATATGAGGCAGCCTTCACTATGGCAGAGCACGGAGCCAAGGTCTTATATGCCCCCACCGTGGTACCTGCCCGCGAGAAAGGGATTGCCATCAATATTCGCAACACCTTCGACCCGTCCCATCCCGGAACCGTGATTGAATCGGCCAGTCCATCGGGCGTATGCCGCTGGATGGGCCTTTCATCGGAAGCTTCCCAGGGCAATGTACGTCTGAATCTGGTTGCCGAAGGGCCCCTCGATTCTCAAGAAAGCCTCAAAAGAGTGACCGAGGCCCTGAAGGAAGCTGGAATAGCACCGCTAGACAGCGGCCACGACGATTCCCTGGTATGGGTTACAGTCCGCCCCGAAGTCGAACGTCAGGCAAGTTCAGCCCTCCACCGTGAGTTCTTCGAAGAAGAGAAACTGCGTTCGTTCGACGTATATGTAGCCGGCAACGGAGCCGTAGGCAAGGCCCTTGCAAGCCTGATCGAAAGCGGAGCCGCCGTGCGTTCAGGCAAGGAGGTCAGAATCATCGAAATATCCAGCGACAGGAACTTCGCCGCAAAGGTCCTCGCCAATGCCCACCGCCGTTCAGTGTTCGTTGACTGCACCAATTCCGAAGATATCTGGAAGATGTATGTTCCCCTTCTCGAGGCAGGAATCAACATAGTCAGTTCTAACCGCCGTTCACTTGCCGTTCCATATGTGGAGTATGCGGCAATGAAGCAGGCTGCACTTCGCAGCGGGGTGTTCTTCCGTTACAGCACCACGGTGGGCAATGCCCTTCCCATACTCGAGTCAGTGGCTATGGAAACCTCGCTGAACTATTTCGAAGCTGTGGTTTCCTGCACAATGAACAACATAATCACAGGCTACGACGGAGCCAACACCGAGAGTTTCGCAACCCTTCTGCATCACGCCCAGATGCGCGGGCTCACCGAGAATGATCCCCGTACCGACCTCGGAGGCCGTGATGCCCTGCGCAAACTCCTGATTCTCGCCCGCGAAGCCGGAGTCCCCCTTGAAGAAGAAGATGTGACCATCACCCCCCTTCTCGGCAAGGAATACTTCAACTGCAGCCTCGAAGACTTCTATTCAAAACTCGAGCTTGCCGAGCCTGAGTTCATACGCAGGGAAGCTGAGCTTGATGAGATTGACAAAAGGCAGAGATTCGTTGCCTCCATCCATAAGGACCCTTCGGCCAGAACAGGCTACAAGGCCGAAATCAAGATGCAGCTATACGGCATCAGCAGCCCCTTCTATTGGATATCCGGGACCCAGAACATTGTTGAAATCAGCAGCGAAGGAACAGCTCCCCTGGTAATCAAGGGAGCCGGAGAAGGAGCGGGTCAGGCCGCGCTCGGTATTCTTGCCGACATACTCCGATAAGAGAGCCTTACCGGTAGCTTTCGTATTCAGGCATCGCGAGTTCAGAGATGGTGTCTCCGAGCATCTTGCTGTCCCTCGGACATATCATAAGGACATCGTCCGTATCCACTACTATGAAATTCTCAAGACCTCTGACTACAACCAGTTTCTGCCTGTCGGAGTTCTTTGACGTGTTCGCGTAGATGATGTCATTCGAATTGTCCTTCAGAATACTCTTGCCGTCAATCTTCACGGCGTTGCCATTCTTGTCGAGCGAAGCCAGATTCTCGTACAGTGACTCCCAGTTTCCAATGTCTGCCCATCCGAACTTGGCTGGATAGAGCCAGGCAATGTCGGTCTTCTCCATCACGGCATAGTCAATAGATACCTTGGGGCAGTCGGAATATACAGTTTCAAGGAAGAGCCTCTCCATGTTGGTGTCGAGATAATTCTCCCATCCTTTCCACAGATTGGTCAACTCTGGGCAGCATCTTTCAAGTTCGTCCATAAGGACCCTTGCCCTGCTGACGAAGATTCCCGAATTCCACAGGAACTCTCCGCTGTCGATGAACACCTGGGCGAGCTTCGCATCGGGTTTCTCGGTAAAAGTCTTTACCTTCACGGGCTTTCCGTCTTCGTGAGCGTCTCTCCCTCCTACTATCTGGACATATCCGAAGTTGCTGTCTGCCCTTGTAGGAACTATTCCCATAGTGATGATGGCCCGGTTGTCTGCGGCATAGCTCAGGGCTTCCGAGATTGTTTCCTCGTACGAATCGGGATTGTCTATGATATGGTCTGAAGGCACTGCAACCATAACCGCCTCGGGATCCCTTTTCAGGAGGGTATATGTGGCATAGGTCAGACAGGGTGCGGTATTGCGGTTGTAGGGCTCGAGAAGAAGGTTCTCGGGGAGCAGTTCAGGAATTTCGTTCATCACCTGCTCCTCATAATTGATATTGGATACAACCAGTATGTTCTCGACAGGCAGAAAACTTGCGGCTCTTTCGAAGGCCAGCCTTATGAAGCTCTTGCCCGACGAATCGAACGAGAGAAACTGCTTTGGCTTGGCTTCGCGGCTTATGGGCCAGAAGCGCGAGCCTATTCCTCCCGCCATAATGACGCAGTAATTGTGATTGGTATTCATTGGTTACTAATAATACAGTGGTATAAATGCTTGTGGGTAGTATTCTATTTCAAAGTCTCCCTCCCCGGGGCCGAACATCACGGTCGCAACGTCAAAGAAGACCTCCATCTCCTTTCCTCCTATTGCCGAAGCCTTTCCGCTTGCCAGATAGGCTCCTGAAGCCTTTACGAGATTCCTCTGCTTGGCTCTGTCAACGTTAATCTCGGGCGGGGCGAGGGCCGGATAAGTCCTGCTTTTGACCTCGACTATGTGCAGTCCTTCGGGGTTTATGCTTATTATGTCAATCTCCTGATGCGAATATCTCCAGTTTCTCTCAAGTATGCGATGCCCTCTAAGGGTGAGCCAGTTGCATACCACATCCTCGCCTCTCCTTCCAACGCTCAGGGTCTCTTTTCTCATACAAATGTCACTACTGTCACTCCGCTTCCGCCGTGCCTTATATCCTCGTCTTCTGCCGAAGCCACTCCCGGCACGGTGCGGAGATACTTCTGTATTTCGTCTCTCAGGACTCCTGTTCCCTTGCCGTGGATTATGCGAACGCTGCCCATCGACAGCATCAAGGCATCGTCGATATAATGGGTGACTATGTCAATCGCATCATTCAACCTTTCGCCCCTCACGTCAAGCTCGGTCCTGAAATTGAGCTTACGCTCCCTGAGCGAATCGTTCTGCGGCTGAACCGCCCGGGTGAACGCAACTCGTGCCGCCTCCCTGAATTCATTGGAGGATATTCTCTCCAACTTGACAGGAGACATACTTGCCTGGAGGTTCCCAATGTTTACGGTAACCGTCTTGCCAGAAAGTCTCGTCACTTCTCCTACCATTCCAGAATCTTTCACCCGTACTTTCTCTCCTATCTGAAGAGGTGCTTCAGGCTTGGTCTTCTCCCATCCCTGAGGTTTCCCTTTCTTCTTTTGCCGCGATTCTACCAGTTTCAATTTCCGTTCCAGAAAATCGGCTCCGTTCGACGAAGACTGGCTGGTCTTGCTGTTTTCTATCGCCGATAGCATATTCTGAAGTTCGTTCCTGACCTGGAGAGTCCTCTGCTTGTCAGCCTGCGATTCCTTTATTTCGCGAATTGTTCTTTCAACCTGCCTTCCTGCACCCCTGATAATCCCCTCGGCCTCGCGGCGGGCCTCATCGAGAATCTTTTCTCTCATTCCCCGGATGTCCTCGAGTTCCTTCTGATAGCGTTCTGTCAGACCTTCCAGAGTCTTGTCGGTGGCCTTGATTTTCTGGAGCCTCTCGTCTATGGCCTTCCTGCCCCGGACAATCCTGCGAAGATTGCGCTCTATCCCTACATACTCCTCGCCTGCGCGAGACTCGGCGTCCTTGACTATAGGTTCGGGCAGTTTCATCTTTCGTGCCAGCTCAAAAGCGAAGGAATTGCCCGGAAGCCCGGTCTCAAGTTCGAACACAGGCTCAATCCGGGCTGCATCGAAGAGCATTGCCCCGTTGATGACACCCGTCTTGCCCGATGCCGCGTAGAGTTTGAGATTGGTATAGTGCGTCGTGATTACCCCGTACACACCCCTGCGGTCAAGTTCGCTGAGTATGGCCTCGGCAATGGCCCCTCCGGCTGCAGGCTCCGTCCCCGAGCCGAATTCGTCAATCAGGACGAGAGTCTTTGAATCGGCGCAGGTAAGAATATCCCTCATATCTGCAAGGAAAGAAGAGTAGGTGCTCAGGTCGTTGTCCAGCGACTGGTCGTCACCTATGCTTACGAGAATCCGGTCGAACACCGGAAGTTCGGAACTCTCCGAGGTAGGAATCAGCAAGCCCCACTGGAACATATACTGGAGCAGGCCCGCAGTCTTCATACATACCGACTTGCCACCCGCGTTCGGGCCGGAGATCAAAAGTATGTGCTGCTCGCGGCTCAGGTGCACGGTCAGAGGATTCATCTTGCGCCCCTCCTTGCGGAGAGCCTTCTCGAGCAGCGGATGACGTGCCTTCCTGAGTTCCAGCCTCCCATCCTCGGAGATGACGGGCATCCCTGCGATATGATTCAGGGCCGTGCCTGCCTTTGCCATCAGAAAATCCATCTCCCCCATACAGCAGGCGCATTCCTTGAGTTCGGGGATGAAGGGCCTGACGAATTCCGAGAACTCTCTGAGGATTCTGGCAATCTCGCGGCTTTCTTCAAAACGCAGATCCCTGATCTCGTTCTCGAGGTCAATTATTTCTGTCGGTTCGATATAGGTAGTCTTCCCCGTCGAAGATTCGTCATAGACAAAGCCCGATACCTTGCGTTTAGAGGCACTGGCCACGGGAATCAGAAACTTCCCGTCGCGCACAGCTACGCTCGCATCCTTGTCGGCGTATCCGTCGTCCTGGGCCTTGCGCAGAATGGCAGCCGCCCTCTTCGAGAGAGTTCCCTCCCTGTCGCGTATGGTCCTGCGTATGCTCAGAAGCTCTGGCGAAGCGCTGTCCTTGACCTCGCCATAGCGGTCCAGAATGGAATTGATGCGCACCCCTATCTCCGGAAATCTCCTCGCTCTGAGGGCAAGTCTTGTAAGATTGGGATAAACCCCGTCTTTCACCGACGAAAGGAATGCAAGAATCTTCGAGATGGTATCCAGAAGGGTTCCCAGTTTTCCGAGCGACAGCACGTCGATAGAACTGCCCTCTTTCTCAAGCGGAACGAGAAAGGGCAGGGCGTCGATATAACCCGTGGTGGGGAATTTGTCCTCGAACATAAGGACGAGTCTCATCTCGTCGGTCAAAAGGAGCCTCTGCCGTATTTCCTCAGGGTCATTCGAGAAGTTTTCATTCTCTACTCTCTGAACGGCATAGTCTGTGTTGCAGCGGTCTGCAACTTCTCTGCGTACGCGGTCGAAACCCAGTTTGGTTTCAAGTCTAAGCCTTTTTGCGTCTTCCTCCACTTCTTCTCTCTGATTGTCTGTCTGCAGTCTTGCCCAGACTTCCGTCTATGCATTTCTTCAGTTCCGAGGCGTCGCTGACTGCAATTATCTTCCCTTCCTTGACGAAAGAAATCGTTCCGGTCTGCTCAGACACCACGATAACCTCCGCATCCGATTCTTCTGTTAGTCCTATGGCAGCCTTGTGCCTCATCCCGTAATGGGAAGGAATGTCGGTTCTGGATGTCACCGGCAGGGTGCAGCGGGCTGCTACTATTCTGTCTGCGCTGATCACCACCGCCCCGTCGTGCAGGGGAGAGTTCTTGAAGAACAGGTTGCAGAGGAGCCTTCGGCTGACCCTGGCATCGACTCTGTCACCTGTTTCGAGTATGCGCTCAAGGTCGTCCTTGCGCGGGATGACAATCAGTGCGCCAGTGCGTTCCTGCGACATCTTGCGGCAGGCTTCGATAATCTCGGTGAGCGACTGGTCTCCCACCTCGGCCGAATTCTTGCCAAGTATCCTGTCAAGAAAACTCAACTTGCCCCCGGCACGAAGCGATGCCGAACGGCCCACCCTGTTGAGAAACTGCCTTATTTCGGGCTGGAAGATTACCACCAGGGCAATAGCTCCCACGTCGATGACAGTGCCCATCAGGGACGAGAGCATCTTCATATTGATAGCCCCGGCGACTATCCGTATGAGGAACAGGAACAGTATGGCGATAAAGATGTTCATCGCGGAAGTGCCCTGTATCCACCGGAAAATCACGTAGATAATCAGAGCCACCACCAGTATGTCCAGAAAGTCCACCCAGGACAGATGCAGGAAACCGAGGATATCCAGTGCCATAACACTACAAAGATAAGAGAAAATATTGGAAATCAAGTGCTTGGAATTTGAAAATTAATTCGTATATTTGCAGCCCGCAATTTTGGGCGGATTAGATTAAAACCTTTAGTATCAATTAATTACAAAAACCAATGCCTGGATTAATTGGAAAGAAAATCGGAATGACTTCCGTTTTCGGTGCCGACGGTAAGGTAATACCGTGCACCGTTATCGAGGCTGGTCCGTGCGTTGTTACGCAGCTCCGTACAGTTGAGAATGATGGCTATGCCGCTGTACAGCTCGCCTATGACGAAACCACCGAAAAGCACGCCAGCAAGGCTCTCCAGGGCCACTTCAAGAAGGCGGGTGTCAACCCCCAGCGCAAGCTTGCGGAATTTGCCGCAGACTTCGCTCAGGAGTTGAAACTCGGCGACGTTCTTACCGTAGCCGACATCTTCCCCGAGGGCGTAAGCTTCGTGGATGTAGTCGGTACCTCCAAGGGTAAGGGATTCCAGGGAGTCGTGAAGCGTCACGGCTTCGCAGGAGTAGGCGGTCAGACCCACGGTCAGCACAACCGTCTCCGCCACCCCGGATCAATGGGTGCATCCTCTTGGCCTTCACGCGTATTCCCCGGAATGCGTATGGCCGGCCATATGGGGAATGAGAGAGTTAAGGTGTTCAACCTCAAGGTGGTCAAGGTGATCCCTGAGAACAACCTTCTCGTAGTCAAGGGCTCCGTACCCGGAGCAAAGGGTTCTTACTTAATGTTGGAGGCATAAGCTATGACACTTTCAGTTTTGAAAATTGACGGAACACCCTCCGGCAAGCAGATTGAACTCGACGAGCGCATCTTCGGCGTAACTCCTAACGATCACGCCATCTATCTCGATGTCGTTCAGTATCTGGCAAACCAGCGCCAGGGAACATCCAAGACCAAAGACCGCAGCGAGGTGTCTTACAGCACCAAGAAGCTCGGCCGTCAGAAGGGCGGCGGCGGTGCACGTCACGGAAGCCGCAAGGCCAATATCTTCGTCGGTGGCGGACGCGTTTTCGGTCCCAAGCCCCGTCTTTACAGGAAAAAGCTCAACAAGAAACTCAAGCAGCTCGCCCGCTTCTCAGCTCTCAGCTACAAGGCTCAGGAGGAAGCGCTCATCTTTGTAGAGCCGTTCACAATGGAAGCCCCCAAGACCAAGGAGATGCTCAAGATTGTCAGCAATCTCAAGGCCGGAGACCGCAAGGTTCTCTTCGTACTTCCCGAGAACTCCGACAACATTTTCCTTTCATCCCGCAACCTTCCCGAGGTAAGCGTTCTCACAGTTGACGAAATCAACACCTACGCCATTATGAATGCCAACAAGATGGTCATCGTTGACGGCGTACAGGACATTCTCGCTTCCAGGATCAAGTAAAAATTCAAAGAGATGGGAATTATTATTAAGCCTATAGTAACAGAGAAGATGACGGCTCAGGGCGAAAAGTTGAACCGTTACGGCTTCGTTGTCAGCAGCGATGCCAATAAGCTTCAGATCAAGGAGGCAGTCGAAAAGATGTACAACGTTTCAGTTGTCTCCGTCAACACTATGAACTACGCCGGAAAGAGAAAGAGCCGCTACACCAAGGCTGGAATGCTTACCGGTCGTATGAATCACTTCAAGAAGGCATATGTCACTCTTGCCGGTGATGACAAGATCGATTTCTACAGCAACATCTAATTAGGAGGGACAGACAATGGCAGTAAGAAAATTCAAGCCGGTAACACCCGGCCAGCGCAACAAAGTCATCAGCGCCTTCGACGACATCACGGCCAAGAAGCCGCAGAAATCATTGCTTGAACCCCTCAAGAGCACAGGCGGACGCAACAACACCGGTCAGATGACCGTTCGTTACATCGGTGGCGGACACAAGAGAATGTACCGCATCATCGACTTCCGCCGCAACAAGGACGGTCAGACCGCCGAGGTTCTCACGATCGAGTACGATCCCAACCGCAGCGCCCGTATCGCCCTCGTGCAGTACGAAGATGGCGAGAAGAGATACATCATCGCCCCCAACGGACTCAAGGTAGGTCAGAAGGTTGCCTCCGGAAGCGGTGTCGCTCCCGAACTCGGCAACTGTCTCCCTCTCAGTGAAATTCCGGTTGGTACCCTTGTTCACAACATCGAGCTCCGTCCCGGTCAGGGTGCCGCAATGGCACGTTCCGCCGGTACCTTCGCGCAGCTCGCAGCACGTGAAGGCAACCACGCCGTTCTCCGTCTCCCTTCAGGCGAGACCAGGATGGTTCTGGTAAGCTGCCGTGCAGTTGTCGGAACGGTATCCAATCCCGACCACAATCTGGAATCTTACGGTAAGGCCGGACGCAGCCGCTGGCTCGGACGTCGTCCTCACAACCGTGGTGTTGTGATGAACCCTCACGATCACCCTATGGGAGGTGGTGAAGGACGTGCTTCCGGTGGACATCCCCGTTCCCGTAAGGGTCTGCCTGCAAAGGGTCTGAAGACACGCAACCCGAAGGCAGCCTCCAACAAGTTCATCATCGAAAGAAGGAAGAAATAATCGGAATTAAACGAATACAGTTATGAGTCGTTCACTTAGAAAAGGTCCCTACATCCAGGAAGCTCTGGAGAAGAAGATTCTTGCTATGAATGAAGGTAGCAAGAAGAAGGAGGTGGTCAAGACCTGGTCCCGCGCCAGCATGATCTCTCCTGACTTCATCGGCCATACCATCGCAGTCCATAACGGAAACAAGTTTATTCCGGTTTATGTCACTGAGAATATGGTAGGTCACAAACTCGGCGAGTTCGCCCCCACAAGAACATTCAAAGGCCATTCGGGCAACAATAAGAAGTAAAAAGGAGATTAATTATGGGAGCTCGTAAAAGATTAATGGCTGAAAAGCTTAAGGAAGCTAAGAAAGTCACAGCTGTCGCAAAGCTTAATGATGTTCCTACTTCTCCCCGGAAGATGCGCCTTGTCGCAGACACCGTAAGAGGAGTGGAGGTTAACCGTGCACTCGACCTCTTGAAATTCTCCAAGAGAGAGGCATCTATCCGTCTTGAGAAGCTGCTCCGCAGCGCCATCGCCAACTGGGAGGCAAAGAATCCCGAGAAGTCGAAGGAACTCGACAACGGAAACGTATATGTAAAGACTATTATGGTAGGCGAAGGCCGTACGCTCAAGCGCCTCCGTCCTATGCCTCAGGGCAGGGCCGGCCGCATCCGCAAGCGTTCCAACCACGTCACCATCGTTCTTGATGTCAAACCCGCGGTAGAAAACAAGTAATATGGGACAGAAAACTAATCCTATCAGCAACAGAATCGGTATCACACGTGGTTGGGATTCCAACTGGTGCGGTGACAACTACGCGGAGAAGATCGCAGAGGACTACGAAATCCGCAAATATCTCACAAACCGTCTTGCCAAGGCAGACCTCAGCAAGATTGTCATCGAGAGGACTCTCAAGCTCATCACGGTGACCATTCACGCAGCCCGTCCCGGCTTCATCATCGGAAAGGGCGGCGCCGAGGTTGACAAGCTCAAGGAGGAACTCAAGAAGGTAACCAGCAAGGATGTTCAGATCAACATCTTCGAGGTCAAGCGCCCCGAGGTTGATGCCAACATCGTTGCCAACACCATCGCCCGTCAGATTGAGGGCCGTGTTTCGTACCGCCGTGCCATCAAGATGGCCATCACCAACACTATGCGTGTAGGTGCAGAGGGCATCAAGGTTCAGGTCAGCGGACGTATCGGTGGCGCCGAAATCGCACGCAGCGAGATGTTCAAGGAAGGCCGTACTCCTCTTCACACCTTCCGCGCAGATATCGACTATGCTCTGGCAG
Source organism: Bacteroidales bacterium (assembly GCA_029009115.1). Taxonomy (GTDB): domain Bacteria; phylum Bacteroidota; class Bacteroidia; order Bacteroidales; family UBA932; genus Cryptobacteroides. Next base: position 49,152 of record JAQXJU010000045.1, read on the forward strand.
TAGCCAACACCAAGGTCGGTGCTCTCGGAATCAAGGTTTGGATTTGCAATGGCGAGCGCTATGGCAAGCAGGACCTCTCACCCAACGCAGGAACTGCAGCCTCTGCCCAGGCCGGCAACCAGAACCGCGGTTCAAGAGGAGATCGCAGAGGTGACCGCAGGGGTGACCGCAGAGGCGATCGCCGTCCCCGTCGCGATTCTCAGAGGTAATTCTGAAAAAATGCTTATATTTATCGCCGGTTCGGATTTCCCGCAACCGGCGATTTACTTAACACAACACTATGAACAAAATCATCCTTGCTGCAGCCGCCGTGCTTGTCGCTGCCTGCGCACCCAAGACACTTGAAGAAAAGACACAGGAGTATCAGAACAAGTGCGATGCCATCATCGAGACAATGCAAAACGACTTCGATACCGTCGCTGCCGACTCCACCCTCACCGACGCGCAGAAGACAGAGCGTTACTCCCAGATAGAGGACAAGGCCTGCGAAGATATCGTAAAAGTATCTTCCAAGACCCTGTCGCGCAATGCCGACAATGCTCTCGGAATCGAAGCCCTCAAGTCGGTTTACTACCTTGTAAGCCCCGAGCAGCTCAACGACCTTATCGCCAAACTCTCCGACGAGAACAAGCAGGACGAGTTCGTCCAGAAACTCCTTAAGAACCTCGATGCCAAGATGGCAACCGCCGAGGGAAAGATGTTTACCGACTTTGAAATAGTCCAGTATCCCGATGCCGAAGACAAGGGCACGGTCAAGCTCTCTGACTATGTAGGCAAGGGCAAGTACATTCTCGTTGATTTCTGGGCATCCTGGTGCGGACCCTGCAAGAAAGAGATTCCCAACATCAAGAGAGTCTATGAGAAGTATGCCGGCGAGAACTTCGATGTCCTCAGCGTAGCCGTATGGGATGACCCCCAGGCAAGCGTCGATACAGCTGCTGCATACGGAGTCAACTGGGCCGAGATAGTCAATGCACAGAAGATTCCTTCCGACCTTTACGGAATCGAAGGCATCCCTCACATCATTCTCTTCGGACCCGACGGCACCATCCTGAAGCGTGACCTTCGCGGCTCCTCTATCGAGAAAGAAGTAGCAGCCTGCCTTGGACGTTAAGGACAAGATAGCATTGTTTCCGCATTCCCCCGGCGTCTATCGTTATTATGACGCTGCGGGGAATGTGATTTATGTGGGCAAGGCCAAGGACCTCCACAAGAGGGTCGCCCAGTATTTCGTGGACCCCTCCAGGCTGAATGCCAAGACCCGCGTACTCGTCTCGAAAATCGCCGATGCCCAGTTCTCGGTTGTAGATACCGAGGCCGACGCCCTCCTCCTTGAGAACAACCTCATCAAGCAGTACAAGCCCAGGTACAACATACTCCTGAAGGACTCCAAGACTTACCCCTGGATATGTGTCACTGCCGATGAATTCCCCAAGATCTTCCTCACGCGCAAGATAGTCCGCAACGGCTCCCGCTATTTTGGCCCGTACAGTTCGGTCCAGCACGCCCGTTCGCTGGTATCCTTCTTTCACAATGCATATCCCTTGCGCACCTGCAAGCTCAAAATCAATTCCTCGACCCTGCTGAGGGGGAATGCCCGTCCCTGCCTCAACTTCCACATAGGCAAGTGCAGGGGATGCTGCATCGGGGGAGTCTCGGCGTCGGAATACAACGCTTGGATTGAAGAGATTGTACGCCTTCTGAAAGGAGGAGCCTCCGAACTCATACGCCTTTGCGAACAGCAGATGATGGAGGCATCCGAGCGTCTCGACTTCGAGCAGGCCCAAGCATACAAAGAAAAGGCCGAGCTCTTGCGGGGCCACTACGCCAAGTCTCTCATCAGTTCAGCCGACGAGAAAGATGCCGACGTGTTCACCCTTGTATTCGACGGCCCCGAAGCCTACGGCAACTTCATGCGAGTCAGGGGTGGGTCTATAATACAGTCGCTGAACCTCGGCTTCAAGATGAACATAGAAGAGGATCCGCAGTCTGTTCTGAGTACATTCATAGCCGAAATCGAATCCAAGTTCGGAGAACTCGCCCACGAAGTTCTCGTTCCCTTTCTGCCCGATGTCGAGATTCAGGGTGTCAGCTTCCGTATCCCGGCCAGGGGCGATAAGATGGGCCTTCTTGGCCTGAGTATGAAGAACGCAGAGGAGTTCCGTTTCAACTCTCTCAGACAGAGGGAGCACACCGATCCCGAGGAGTTCCACAGAGCCGGTCTGGAGCAGCTCCGCAAGGCTATCGGTATGCAGGAACTTCCCCAGCATATCGAGTGCTTCGACAACTCAAATATCCAGGGAACAAACCCCGTAGCCTCCTGTGTGGTATTCCGCGGGGGAGTCCCTTCAAAGAAAGACTACCGCAAATTCAAGATCAAGACGGTAATAGGAGCCAACGACTATGCTTCGATGAAAGAGGTAGTGAGCCGCCGATACTCCCGTATGATCTCGGAGAATCCCGATGACCTTCCTCAGCTTGTGGTAATCGACGGAGGCAAGGGACAGCTCAGCTTTGCTTGGGAGGCCCTCTGCGAGCTCGGTCTGCAGGACAGGATATTCATCATAGGTTTGGGCAAACGCCTTGAACTCGTCTTCCGAATAGGCGACCCCTATCCTATGTTCATAGACCGAAACTCCCAGGCACTCAGAATACTCCAGCAAATCCGAGACGAGGCACACCGCTTCGGCATCACCTTCCACCGCCAGCTGCGCCGCAAGGCCGAGGTGGAATCGGTTCTCAGGACCATAAGGGGAGTCGGAGAAGCGACCGAGAGCCGGCTGCTGATGCACTACGGCAGCGTCGCGCGCATTGCTTCAGCATCCCTTGAAGACCTCAGTTCATTTGTCGGCCCGGCTCTTGCCGCCAGAATTCACGAAACCCTTGCATCCGAATGAGAAGAATCTCTTTCAATAAGGCCTTCAATGCCTTTATGATTATTGGAATGGCCCTTGCCATTGTACTGACAACAGTCTCCAAGATGCAGTCTCCCGGGAGCAACCGCCATCTGCTGCTGATTGCTGCCTTTGGCTCGCTGATGGGGATACTCAGTACAGTCAGTTCCGCCAACGGGCGCATCGTGACCTTCCTCTTTGGCATATTAGATGTCTCAATCTATGCCGCAACCTGCTTCATAGGTCAGAAATACGGCAATGCCGCGCTGCATCTTCTATATTTCCTCCCAATGCAGGTTGTCGGCTTTGTGCAATGGAAGAAGAGAGGAGCCGGCAAGAGCGAAACCCCCAGGGCAAGACGCCTTGGAGTAAGGGGGAGGCTGTTTGCAGGGGCCGCGATGGTGTTGTGCTCGGCTGCGCTCTATGTGTCGCTTCGCGAAAGCGGCGCGGGAGATACTCCTCTATTCGATGCCATAGCCGTAGTCTGCAATATCATAGGTCAGCTGCTGATGTCCGCCGCTTATATGGAGCAGTGGATATTCTGGATAGGAGTCAACATTTCCTCTATCCTGATGTGGTCTCTGTCGCTGGCCGCAAATCCGGGAGACAGCTATACCCTGATTTATGTTATAAAGTACAGCTTTTATCTGCTGAATGCAATTAACGGCCTTCGCCTATGGATTAAGATGAGCCGAAACGGGTAGTTTGATATTACCACTTTTTTTACTAACTTTGCGGTCTATCAGTGGTTGACTAATAGATTGTACTAATTATAAACTCAAATTTTTTTCGTCATGCAATACGAGGAGATTGTAAAGAAAGTCACGGAGATTATCGTTGACAAACTCGGAGTGGAGCCTTCAGAGGTTACCGAAACCGCAAATTTCACAAATGACCTTGGTGCGGATTCTCTTGATACCGTCGAGCTTCTTATGGAGTTTGAAAAAGTATTCGGAATCAAGATTTCCGATGAGGAAACCAGCAGCATCGCCACCGTCAAGGATGCTTGTGACAAGGTAGCTGAGAAACTCGCCTAGTTTTATATAAGTCTAGCTGAAGAGGGTGACCAAACGGTCATCCTCTTTTTATTGTCTCCACGGATCCGAAGGTATTTGGGTCTTGGAGCTACTTTCTCGGAATAGAGAAGGTCAGCTTGAGCATCGGAACCCTTTGTGATGAAGATTCAGGTCCGTTCAGCACAGCCTCGTAGAAGCGGTCCTTGTCCAGTTTGAGTTCTGTGGAGGTTGAAGTCGTTGACTGGCTGGCATACTGGGCTGCAAGCATATAGCTTGTATAGTTTGAATAAGGGTCGCCGTAGTAACTGCCGTAGCCGTACCCGTATCCACCGTATCCGTAACCTCCTCCGTACATGTTGTTGTAGTACTGCGAGTATGCAAGGGCTGTGTAGTACTCGCTCATCTCCGAGTTGCCGGCAGTGGTAGTTGTCACCTTCTCATAGGCCATATTCAGCAGCCAGATGTCGTAGTTACCGCTGTCTATCTTTTCGTCTGACATCTTCAGAATCTCCTGCATATGGTAAGTAATGTCGGGGGCATACTGCGAGAGCGAGTAATTGATGTTCCCCTGATTCTCATTCTTCGAAGAAGCGTCGGTAAGCCCCATGAACGAAGCGCCGTCCTCGGATATGAACCTGCAGGTGGGGCTCAGCATAGCCGGATACAACGAGTAATTCATCCCTTCTGTATATTCGAATGGGAAGACCAGTGAAGCTTTGTTAATAACGGCTCTCGAGGGGTCTCCGTATTTCGAAATTTCGGCCACTGCCATTCTCTTCAGCTCCTTTGCGCTGATGCAGGGCTTGAGCCCGCCGCCGCCTTCGACAAGAATCCTGTCGGTAGCAGCACCTGCCTTGGAGTCACTCTCGTGCCCGGTAAGGTTCAGACAGTACTGGGGATAACTTCCGAAACCTGAGTTTGTCATCAGAGAGTCGAGGTCGTAAAACTTGTCGGCACAGAGATAGAACATAAAGGCGGTATCCTTGGGCACTCCGTCATACTCCGAGTTGAACGAGAGCTTGGCATAGTTGCCCTTGATGTAGCCGTAGTCGGTGTCGTAGTTCAGCTGCAGCTCAAACATATTGATGCGGCCTCCGTCTGATATGGGGGCATCTGTAGTCAGGTACAGCCCCGGAACCTTGGCAATGTATTTGTCGTAGTCCTTGAGGTCTTCGTTTGTTATGCTGAAGTAGCGGCTTGCATAGCTCTCCTTGAGGTCGAAGGACATCGAATCGGCTCCGTTCAGAATAGGGGAGCCCACGGCTACTGAACTGCTCCCGTGAGAAACATCGGAGTTGATGTCAAAGTTCTTGTCCTTGTCAAGAGGAGAGTCTATCTCATAGACCCTCAGATTCTGGAGTATCCTCTCTTGCCCTTTGATGCTGACCGAGGTCGTGTCAAGCGCGAGGCTTACGTGCATCTTCTTGAACTTGGGGTTTGTTCCGAAGTCAAGACTGTCATACAGAGGAATAAGCGAGATGACGCTGGAGCGGGTGCTGAGCCCGAACTCTGGGTCTCTGATAGCCCCGACGGTAACCCTTGTGCTTGAATAGCCCGAGAGGCTGTCGGCCATACGCATCTGAATGTCAGTGATGGGACATTCGCTGGTGTATATCTCGTACATATCGTCAATGACGAGCAGACTCTGCCCCAGTTCACTGTTGACGGTTATGCAGGAAATGCAGCACAATGCGGCCGAGAATGCAGCAAGGATTCTTGATTTCATCTTTTAGAACTTGTCGAAAAATGCGTCGTATTCGTCGATGTATGACCCGGACTCAAGTGACTGTTTCGAGAAAGGCAGGGTCGGCAGGGCAAGCCTTTCGCATTCCGCAACAAGTTCAGGGGCAATGTTTTCGCTCCCGAATATCACTCCGTCAGAGTACTGGAGGGCTGTTTTTGCAAGATTGATGCCATCGGGTTTGCTCAAGAAGGGGACGTCGTCGGCTGTGACACCTCCGAACTTGACCTTCGATGCAAAGGCGGGGTCGAACTTCTCCTTGGGAGTATCGTCGTATAGTGAGAGAATCACCTTGCTCGACGAGAAAATGGGATCGTCTTTGTAGGCCTTCTTAAGATAGACGGGCAGAAGCTGGGTAATCCATCCCTGGCAGTGGATGATATCTGGGGCCCAGCGCAACTTCTTGACTGTTTCGAGGACCCCGCGGGCGAAGAAGATGGCTCTTTCGTCGTTGTCAGCGAAGAACTTGCCGTCCTCTGAACGATAGATCTGCTTCCTCTTGAAATAATCGTCATTGTCGATGAAGTACACCTGAATCCTCGCCGATGAAATCGAAGCCACCTTGATGATGAGCGGACGATCAAGGTCGCTGATGATGATATTCATTCCGGAGAGCCGGATGACCTCGTGCAACTGATTCTTACGTTCGTTGATGCAGCCGTAACGGGGCATAAATGAACGGATTTCCTTTTTGCGTTCCTGAATCCCCTGAGGAAGATAGCGTCCGATTTTCGCTATGTTGGATTCTTCCAGGAAAGGGGAAATTTCAGAATTGACGAATAATACTTTCTTCATATGGCAGGCTATCTTCACAAAGATAAGATTTTTTTTTGAAATTTGGATAATTCACTAACTTTGACATTTGTTCCAGTTATGTCTTCAAGCGAAAAAAAGATAATCAGGAGGCGTCTGGCGGGCTCATATGTCTCGTCGGTTGTGAGTATTTCGCTGGTTCTCTTCCTGTTGGGAGCTGCGGCACTGATGGTCGGAGCATCCCGCAACGTGGCCGATTATTTCCGAGAGAGTATGCAGGTGTCGGTGGTTCTTGCAGCCGATGCGGACGAAGGCGATGCCGAAATCTACAAGGAGAGGATAGACACCCTTCCTTTTGTGCGCCAAAGCTGGATAGTCTCGCGCGAAGAAGGGATGGAGGAGATGAAGGCTATGCTTGGAGCCGATTTTCTGGATATCTTCAAGGATGCTCCCATACCGGTTTCGGTGGATGTGTCGCTTAAAGCAGAATACGTCTGCCCCGACAGTCTTGACACTGTAATGCGATGCCTGGGGGATGAGATAGTTGACGAAATCGAATATCAGCAGTCTATGATGGAGAAGTTTTCGGCCAATGTCCGAAAGATTTCACTCGTTCTGGGTACGGTAATACTTGTCCTGCTGTTCATCTCGTTCGTTCTGATATCAAACACGGTGCGTCTCGACGTGTTCTCGCGCCGCTTCAATATTCACACTATGGCTATGGTCGGAGCCACCAGAGCCTTCATCCGCAGACCCTTCATAGGCAGGGCGGTCATTCAGGGACTTGTGTCCTCGCTCGTCGGAACAGGACTCACGGCTGGAGTAGCCAGCCTTGCGTTGAAGGGCTTCCCCAATGCCGCCCAGATCTTCGCTCCGCAGCTCCTTGCCTCGGTCGCGGTTCTGTTGCTGCTGTGTGGAGTACTGATTTGTGTGATAAGCACGTGGTTCGTGGTGAACAGTCTGGTATCCCTTGACAGGGGAGAATTATATTCCTGATGGAATGAAACAAGATAATTACGACAATATGGCCGTTACCCGCAAGGGCCTGAAACTGATGGTGGCGGGTTTGCTCGTGATGGTGGCCGGATTCATCCTTATGACGGGAGGAGGAGTCACCGACCCTCAGGTGTTCAACTATGCGATGTTCGACTTCAGGCGTCTTGTGGCCGCTCCCCTTGTGATTATCGCGGGAGCAGTAGTGGTAGGAGTCGGCATAATGGGCCGTTTCAGAGAAAAGGAGGATAAGTGATGGAATGGTTTGAAGCTCTTATTCTCGGACTCGTTCAGGGTCTGACGGAGTTCCTTCCTGTCAGCAGCAGCGGTCACCTGGCGATAGGAAGAGCGCTGCTCGGGGTCGAGGCTTCCGAGGACCTTGTGTTTGAGGTGGCGGTTCACGCGGCCACTGTTCTGGCTACGATAGTCGTCTTCCGCAAAGAGATACTCAGGCTTCTTGGAGGCTTCTTCAAGTTCCGCTACAACGACGAAACCGACTATATTTTCAAGATAGTCGTTTCGATGATTCCCGTCTTTGTGGTTGGTGTGTTTTTCAAAGACGTCGTAGAGGCTCTCTTCGGCTCGCTGACCGTAGTCGGGTTGGCACTTTTGGTCACGGCTCTCCTGCTTTTCCTGTCAGACCGAAAGAAAGATACTCTCTCTGGCAACGGGTCAGTTCCCGGAAACGCCCCTGAATCTAGCGCGTCTTCACCCCGCAACGGGATTTCCTTCTGGCAGGCCTTCGTCATAGGACTTGCCCAGGCCGTTGCTGTCATCCCCGGACTTTCCCGCTCCGGAAGCACCATCTCCACAGGACTGCTCAGTGGTGTAAAGCGGACAGACGTCGCGCAGTTCTCCTTTCTGATGGTATTGATTCCCATACTCGGCGAAGCCTTTTTGGATTTGGTAGGCGGAGATATGGCCGCTTCCTCGATTGGGCTCCTGCCTCTTGCAATAGGCTTTGTCGCGGCATTTGTCAGCGGACTTTTTGCCTGCAAGGTGATGATAGCCCTTGTCAAAAAGGCCAGACTGAAGTGGTTCGCCCTCTATTGCGCTGTTGCAGGAGTCGGGGCGACCCTTGTTTCAATGCTGTAGGATGGCCGAAAGAACCCTGACATACTTCGTATCTGACGTTCATCTTGGGCTTCGCACTGCCGATCCTGTGGAGAGAGAGGCCCGCTTTGTGGAGTGGCTTAAGAATCTTCCTCGTGAGCGGATGCGCAGTCTTTATCTTCTCGGAGACATCTGGGATTTCTGGTACGAGTACCGCGACGTCATTCCCCGCGAAGGAGCGAGAGTCGTAGCCCAACTCATTTCCCTAATGGACGAAGGCGTCGAGGTGGTATTCTGTCCAGGCAATCACGACATCTGGACTTACTCTTTCTTTGCCAGTATAGGAATACGCAAGATTTCCCAGCCTTATCGCTTCGAACTTTCCGGAAAGAGTTTCTGTGTAGGACACGGGGATGCACTTGGGGGAGCTGACTGGAAGTACCGCCTTATGCTCAAGCTTTTTCATAACCGCTTTGTGCAAAGGTGCTTCAGCCTCCTGCATCCCACCCTTGCCTTCCGCTTTGGGACCGACTGGTCCGATTCCAGCCGCCGGTCCAGGGGAGGATACCGCTTCCGCGGGGAGCAGGAAGCTCTGTATAAATTTGTATCGGAGTACAACTGCGGGCCTTCGGGTCCTGTAGATTACTTCATCTTCGGGCATTACCACGATTCAGCGGACATTCCAGTCAAGCCCTCGGGACGCCTTGTCGTCCTCAAAGACTGGATAGACGGAGGTACGCCCCACGCAGTATTCGATGGAGATACCCTTGAGACAGTGAGGTAAATTTCTCATTTCGGCTTCGCTCCGGCTCTGCCTTGTCCCCGGGTCTCGCGCCATCCCCCCGGGGCCCCGGTGTTTCCCACAGGCTTCGCGTGAGCTTCCCGGGCCCCGGTGTTTCCCCCGGACTTCGCGCCATCCCCCCGGGTCTCACGCCATCCTCCCGGGGGCCCGGTGTTTCACCCGGGCTTCGCGTGAGCCTCCAGGGCCCCGGTGTTTCCCACGGGTCTCACGCCATCCTCCCGGACCCGGTGTTTCCCACGGGCTTCGCGTGAGCCCTGCGTGCACTCCTCTAGCGCTTTGACTCTACCTTGCTTTCGAGTTTCTGCTGTTTGATGGCAGTTTTCGGAGGAAGCTCCCAGAATACCGAATAGTAGAAAGAATCCCAGTTTCCCGCATCCCAGATTTTAACCAGTTGCTCAATCTTGGCATCCTGCCCGCTGGACGGGTCATACTTCTTTTTCAGGTCGGCCCCGAAAAT
>JAQXJU010000046.1 GCA_029009115.1 Bacteroidales bacterium
GGGAGGTTTGCCTGTGAGAGGGAAAATGATTAACTTCGTAGCCTGCAAACAGCCAATAAGCTAAAACCAAGAGATGCATATCGGAATAGCCGGCAACATAGGTAGCGGTAAAACCACCCTCACACGCCTTCTCGCAGAACACTACGGATGGACTCCGCAGTATGAATCAGTGACTTACAATCCATATCTTGAAGACTACTACAAGGATATCCCCAGGTGGTCTTATAATCTCGAAACCTATTTCCTTGCCCAGCGCTTCCGCGATCTGCTCGAAATTTCGCGCTCCGACAAGGTCATCATCCAGGACAGGACACTCTACGAAGGGGTTCACATCTTCGTCGCCAACAACCACGATATGGGCAACCTCTCGGACCGAGACTACGACACCTATATGCAGCTCTACGAACTGATGGCGTCGCTGGTAAGCCCTCCGGATCTGCTGATTTATCTCAAATCTTCGATTCCCCACCTGGTTTCTCAGATACAGAAGCGAGGCCGTGACTACGAACAGTCCATTCCTCTGGACTATCTCAAGGGCCTTAACGACCGCTATGAGCAGTGGATAGGCTCATACAAGGGTAATATCCTCATTCTGGATGCCGACAATCTCGATTACCAGAACAACCCTTCGGATTTCGAGGCAATAACGGAGAAGATAGACGCCCGCCTTTATGGCTTATTCTCCAAATAATTTTATTACTTTTGCAAACTAACATAAAGCTTTATGCATATTGCTATTGCCGGTAATATCGGAAGCGGAAAGACGACCCTAACCAGGATGCTTGCCGCCCATTACGGATGGATACCTAAGTTCGAATCCGTCGACTTCAACCCGTATCTTTCTGATTTTTACGAAGATATGGAGAGATGGTCTTTCAACCTCCAGATTTATTTTCTGAACAAGCGTTTCAAGGATGTGGTCGATATCGCCAAGACCGACGACATCATCATCCAGGACAGGACCATCTATGAGGATGCCTGCATCTTTGCGCCGAATCTGCACGATATGGGTCTGATGAGTTCCCGTGACTTCGAGAACTATTCGGACCTTTTCTCGCTGATGATGTCGCTGGTGGGTATGCCCGACCTTATGATATACCTCCGCTCGTCTATCCCCAACCTCGTATCCCAGATACAGAAGCGAGGCCGCGACTACGAGAAGGGCATACGCATCGACTACCTCAACGGTCTCAACGAGAAGTATGAGAAGTGGATCAGCGAATACAAGGGCAACCTTCTCATCGTTGATGCCGACAACATCAAGTTCGGCAACAATCCCGAAGACTTCGAGAAGGTCACCGATATGATCGAAGCCAAACTCTTCGGCCTGTTCAAGTAACCCCAAAAACTAACTAACATAACCTATTCATCACTATGTCGGAAAACGCAAGACCTACAATCATCGATTTTGTAGAGAAGTACACGCACAAATATGCCGATCACGTCTATCTTCGCGAGAAGGTCGATGGCGAATGGAAAGAAATAACCCAGGAGCAGACCCGTGAGCAGGCTTATCAGGTCGGTGCCGGTCTGATGTCGCTCGGTCTCGAGAAGGGAGACAAGATTGCCCTCCTCTCCGAAAGCCGTTCGATGTGGATCATAGCCGAACTCGGTGCCCTGTATGCAGGAGCAACCGACGTTCCTCTCTCTGTGAACCTCAATGAGAATGCCGATCTCATCTTCCGCATCAACCACTCCGAGTCGAAATGGATACTCGTTTCGGCCAACCACCTCCCCAAGATTCGCGCAATCCTTCCCAGCTGCCCCGAAGTCCGCAAGGTCATCGTCTTCGACGACACAGCCTTCTTCGTAGATTCGCTTCAGGAAGGAGAAATCAGGATCTCCGAGGTGATGGCTCTCGGACGTGAGTTCCTCGCCACCCGCAAAGACGAGTTCGTGGCCCGCTATTCCTCGGTCGGCCCCGATGACTACGCCAATATCTCCTATACCTCGGGAACCACAGCCGATCCCAAGGGCATACTTCTGACCCACCGCAACTACACCGCCAACGTCGCCCAGGGCAACTCCGTAATCAGCGTCGGCGAGAACGAGGTGATGCTCATAGTCCTGCCTCTCGATCACTGCTTTGCCCACGTTGCCGGAATGTACACTATGATGTACTACGGTGGCTCCATTGCCTTCGTCCCCATCGGAAAGAACGCCCTTGCCACCCTCAAGAACGTGCCTATGGCAATACGCGAGACCCGTCCTCACGTGATGCTCTCGGTTCCGGCCATAGCCCGCAACTTCAAGAAAAACATCGAGACCGGAATCAAGGCTAAGGGCCCCGTGGTCGAAGCCCTCTTCAACTTTGCAGTCAAGAACGCAATCGCATACAATAAGGAATACTACAATCGCGGCGGTCTTGCCGTCTGCTGGAGGAAGCCCCTAATGGCCCTCTTCGACAAGATTATCTTCAAGACCGTACGCGAGAGTTTCGGCGGTCGCATCCGTTTCTTCGTCGGCGGAGGTGCCCTTCTGGATATTGAGCTCCAGAGGTTCTTCTGCGCAATCGGTATGCCTATGTTCCAGGGCTACGGCCTTACAGAGGCAACTCCAATCATCTGCGCAAACTCCGAGGGCCACGCAATCTTCGGTTCCTCCGGACGTCTGGTCAAGCCTATGGACTGCAAGATCTGCGACGAGCAGGGCAAGGAACTTCCTATCGGCGAGCCGGGTGAGATTGTCATCCGCGGCGAGAATGTGATGGCCGGATACTGGAAGAATCCCGAGGCTACTGCCAAGACCGTCATCGACGGCTGGCTCTATACCGGAGACAGGGGCTACATCTGCAAGACAAATCCCGATTTCCTGTATGTCGTAGGCCGCTTCAAGTCTCTGCTGATTTCTTCCGACGGCGAAAAGTACTCGCCCGAAGGATTCGAGGACAGCCTGCCCGAGGTCTCGAAGTTCATCTCCCAGGTTGTTCTGCATAACAACCAGAGCCCCTACACCATTGTGATGATAGTCCCCGACAAGGACGCTCTTGCTGAGTTTGTCAAGAAGCAGGGTCTCGACCCTGCAAGTCGCGACGGAAAGATTGCAATGCTCAATAAGATTCAGGCCGAAATTGATTCCTACCGCAAGGGAGGCGCGCACTATGGTCTCTTCCCCGAGAGGTGGCTGCCCGCAGCTGTCGTTGTCTGCGACGAGCCCTTCACCATCGCCAACAAGATGATGAACTCCACGATGAAGATTGTCCGCGGTAAGGTCGAAGAACACTATGCCGACCGTATGGCATACGCCTACACAGCCGAAGGAAAGAATATCATCAACGAGAAGAACATTGCATCACTGTAGATTTTTCTTAAAATCAAACCTCAGATATGAATAACACAACATCCGGAAAGAGCAACGTCCCCGCCATTGTGGTGATGTTCGCACTCTTCTTTATGATTGCCTTCGTAACGAATCTCGCAGGTTCGATGGGCGTCATTGTAACCAATCAGTTCGGAGCCTCCAAGGCCCTTTCACAGCTCGGAACCCTCGCCAACTTCATTGCCTATGCCTGTATGGGAATTCCTGCGGGCATCATCCTCAAGCGCAAGGGCTACAAATTCACCTCCCGTGCCGCAGTCATTGTCGGACTCGTGGGCGTAGCCATTCAGTTCCTTTCCGGCTATATTGGATCTTTCGCAGTTTATGTGACAGGAGCATTCGTCGCCGGTTTCTCGATGTGTATGCTCAATATCGTCGTCAACCCTATGCTCAACACCCTCGGCGGTGGCGGCAACAAGGGTAACCAGCTCATCCAGTGGGGTGGCAGCTGCAACTCCATCGGAGGCACCTTAGCTCCCATATTCGTAGGCTGGCTTGTAGGAGGTTCCATCGCCGACGCATCCGTCTCGAAGGCTGCTCCCGTGATGATTATCGCAATGTCCATCTTCGCAATCGCATTCGTGGTCATCTCGCTCACCAATATCCCCGAGCCTCATATGGAGACCCCCGAAGAGAAGGCCGCACGTCTTTCCGGAACTGTTGTGAAGGACAAGCACAGCGCCCTTTCGTTCCGTCACTTCGTTCTCGGAGCGGTTGCTATCTTCTTCTATGTCGGAATCGAGGTAGGTATCCCCAACACCGCCAATGTTTACTTCTCCGGGCTTGATTGGGTAGGTCCCGCCATCACCGGAACATTCATCGGCGCTTACTGGTTCTGTATGCTTATCGGACGTCTGGTCGGAGGTGCGGTCGGAAGCAAGTTCTCCAGCAAGAGTATGCTTCTGGTAACATCGCTCGCAGCCATAGTCTTCATCCTCTGCGCTATGTTCATCCCCGAGAGCGTCACCGTCACCCTCGGCTCCAACGTCGTTCCTATCAGCCTCGCATTCCTCGTACTCTGCGGACTCTGCACCTCGGTTATGTGGGGATCCATCTTCAACCTCTCGGTCGAAGGACTCGGCAAGTACACTGCAGCTGCCTCCGGAATCTTTATGACCCTGGTCTGCGGCGGCGGTATCATCCCCTTCCTGCAGAATCTCCTTGCCGATACCGTAGGTTCGATGAACAGCTACTGGCTCATCATCCTCTGCCTTGCCTATCTCCTGTTCTATGCAGTGAGCGGCAGCAAGAACGTCAACAAGGATATCCCCGTCGAATAAAGTCCGGTCAGATATGGTAAAGAACTATGTGGTAGGAATCGACGTCGGAGGACAGACTTCCAAGATTGGCGTCGTAGATGCTATGGGCAATGTACTTGCCCAGTCCGTAATCCGTTCCGATGTGTTCGGCGAGGATGCCGGAGCCTTCGTCAAGGCGCTTGCCGAGTCGGTGCGCGAATGTGTCGTCAAGTCTGGGAAGGAAGGCCAGATTCGCGGAATCGGCGTCGGTGCCCCCAACGGCAATTACTACACCGGAGTCGTGGCTTTTGCCCCGAACCTCGCCTGGGCTGCAAAGAGAGCCGTCAACTTCTCTGATATGCTGTCGGAAGAACTCGACGGAATCCCTGTGATTCTGACAAATGACGCCAACGCCGCAGCCCTCGGTGAGATGACCTACGGAGCTGCCAAGGGAATGAAGAACTTCATTATGATAACCCTCGGCACCGGTGTCGGAAGCGGAATCGTAATCGACGGCAAGGTACTTTACGGACACGACGGTTTTGCAGGTGAGCTCGGTCACACCAGAATCATCCGCAACAACGGACGTCTGTGCGGTTGTGGCCGTACTGGCTGCCTTGAGGCATACTGCTCAGCCATAGGAGTTGCAAGGACTGCGCGTGAGTGGCTCGATATGAGCGATGAGCCTTCTTCGCTGCGCGAAGTTGTAAATATCTCTTCAAAGGATGTTTATGAGGCAGCAAAGCAGGGTGACCAACTTGCTCTGAGAGTTTTCGAGCATACAGGAAAGCTCCTCGGCGAGGCCTTTGCCGACTTCGTCGCATTCAGCGCGCCCGAGGCAATAGTCCTCTTCGGAGGTCTGGCCCGCTCAAAGGAGTTCCTCTATGAGCCTATGATGAAGGCAATGAACGACAATGTCCTGAAGATTTGGAAGGACAAGGTAAGCATTGTCTTCTCAAGCCTCAAGGAATCCGATGCCGCCATCCTCGGAGCCTCAGCTCTGGCATGGTAACAGGACCGGCCAGTTCCCTGGCACTGACATTTTTGCAGTTACGGGCTCTGGCCTGGTAATTGTAGAACGCAAACCAAAATTTTATATACACAATGAAAATCTCAAAGTATTTCTTCGCCCTTGCTATGGGCGGAATGATTGTCGCCTGCGCCCCCAAGGCCGAAGGTGAGCCTGCCGCTGAGTCGGCAGAGGAGGCAGTAGAGGTCGCTCCCAAAGAGAAGACCGCAAAGGATTACATTTCAAAGAAGTCCGAGAAGGACAGCGTCGCATACCTCGTAGGTATCAACTTCGGTTCCTTCCTCAAAGGTTACAACTTCGGCGACGACCTCAGCTTCGCCCAGATCAAGAAGGGTATCGAGGACTTTTTGAAGGCAGAAGGCGACTACCGCGATCCCGAGTTCGGCAAGCAGTTCAAGGTCAACCCCGAGCTTATGAACGAGGTGTTCAACAATTATCTCGAAAAGCGTCACAACTATACTTCTCTCGTTAACAAGGAAGCCGGCGAGAAGTTCCTCAAGGCAAATGCCGGACGTCCCGGAGTCAAGACCACCGAGTCTGGCCTGCAGTACAAGATTATCGCCGAAGGTGGTGAGGTCAAGGCAGGTCCTGCCGACACCGTTTGGGTGAACTACAAGGGAACACTTATCGACGGCAAGGTATTCGACGAGACTCCCGAGGGAGCAGAGCCCGTGCAGATGCAGCTCAACCGTGTCATCAAGGGTTGGACCGAGGGTCTTCAGCTTGTCGGCGAAGGCGGCGAGATTGAGCTCTTCATTCCTGCCAGCCTCGCATACGGCGAGAACGGCAACCAGGGAATCGAGCCCAACTCGACCCTCATCTTCAACGTGAAGGTCTCCAAGGTTGGCAAGTTTGTTCCCGCAGCCGAAGAGAAATAAAAATACATAACTAAAGAAGAACGGCCTCAGGTAGAGATACTTGAGGCCGTTCTTGTTTTGTCTTTGCAGTTTGAAAGCGTCTTTACTGTTCGAAGGAGTCTTTGCCTTGCATCCCAGGCGAGGAGGTGCCCGAGAGTCTCACTTCTGTAGATTTATCCCCTTTCAGAATGTTGCATAAGACCGGTGGTACTCCGGAATGCCGATTTTCGGGGAGGATGGAGCGGACTACAGACCTTCGGACTCGTCGTAGATTGTTTCCTCTTCTTCGCGGTCGTCGTCCTCGTCTTCTTCGTCATCATCGTCGAGGTCTTCGTCATCGTCGAAATCCTCATCATCTTCGTCAAGAGCGATTCCGCTCCCGGCCTTGCTCTTCGATCCGGGCAGCCGCCTCTTGTCTTCGGGAAGGTCCTCGAAGGCAACATATCCGTTTTCGAACTCGATTGGATTGGGACCCTTGCTATCGACAATCTGAGGCATTGATACAGAACCCGGTTCTTCGCCTTCGAAAGTGACATTGACGCTTTTCTTCGACTGGATGTCATAGAAATAGACGAAGCTGGTGATACCGGCCTTCAGGGCATCGGCAATGCTGACGTGGTCCACAGTTCCGAAACCCAGATCCACCAGGGCATATCTGGCAATCACATTCCCGTTTTCGTCAAGTGCCTTGAACAGAATAGGCTGGTCAAGGGGGAATTCCATATCGGAGCGCATCTGCTTGTGAAGGGAGTATAATGAATTGGTTCCGTTTACCTTATAGACGCGGTAGAATCCCTTAATGCCGCTGAGAGTGACTCGAAAAATGTATGCCATCTTTGATGTTGAACTTTTTCGAGGGCGAAGATAAGGAAAAATCGCTATATTTGATATCTATGGATGCCGTATCGGATACATATTTGAGCATTGCCGCTCCTGCCCGTGGTTTATACAAAGACCGCGGCAGCCGTTTCATTGCTTTGGCCTGGCCGGTCGAGAGCGAGCAGCAGGCCAAACTCCTCATTGAGTCGGTCCGCAAGGACTATTACGATGCCCGTCACTGCTGCCCTGCATACCGAATCGGAAAGGATGGATCCCTGTGGCGAGCCTCAGATGACGGCGAACCGGCAGGGTCTGCCGGGCGGCCAATACTCGGACAGATAGATTCTGCGGGGCTGAGTGACATTCTGGTTGTGGTGGTGAGATATTTCGGAGGTATCAAACTCGGGGTCCCCGGCCTGATTAAGGCATATAAGGAAGCCACCGCCGACGCCCTCCGCAATGCCGAGATAATCAGTAAGATAGCCGGAAACACCTGGAGACTCGACTTCCCGTACGACAG
>JAQXJU010000047.1 GCA_029009115.1 Bacteroidales bacterium
AATGAAGCAGCTCGCCGACGGCGGACTTGTCGATACGAGCCTCAGAAGGGTTGACGCTATGAGTCTTGACGAAGAGATAAAGACCTGGTGCATTGAAAGTCCCTCTGTAACTCCCGAGGCAAGGGAGACCTTCAGCTGCGCTCCCGGCGGACGCTTCAGCACCTCTATGGGCAGCCAGGACTCCCACTATCCCGACTTCGACCTCGACAGGGCCGGCGGATGCATCAGGGACATTGCCCACGCATACACCAAAGACGGCGGTCTGGGCGTGCTCAAAGGCAACATCGCACAAGATGGATGCGTCATCAAGACAGCCGGAGTGGACGAATCCATTTGGAAATTCTCCGGTCCCGCAAGAGTATTCGATTCTCAGGAAGAAGCCTGCGAAGGCATACTCTCGGGGAAGGTCAGCGCCGGTGACGTGGTGGTTATAACCCACGAAGGGCCAAAGGGAGGCCCCGGAATGCAGGAGATGCTCTACCCTACCTCATACATCAAGTCGATGCACCTCGGCAAGGCCTGCGCACTCATTACAGACGGTCGCTTCAGCGGAGGGACCTCGGGTCTCAGCATAGGGCACGTATCCCCCGAGGCTGCGGCAGGCGGCAACATAGGCCTTCTTCGGGACGGAGACATCATCGACATCGACATTCCTGCAAGAAGCATCAACGCGCGCGTGAGCGACAGCGAGTTCGAAGAGCGTCGCCAGCAGGAACTCAAGCGCGGAGACAAGGCTTTCACCGCCCCCAGACGCAAGCGCAGCGTATCCACAAGCCTCCGGGCGTATGCCTCGATGGTCAGTTCAGCCGATAAGGGAGCTATAAGAATAATAAAATGAACTCTGAAAGAATAAGCGGATCGGATGCAATGCTGAGGTCACTCCTCAACGAAGGAGTTGACACTGTCTTCGGATATCCCGGAGGGCAGATAATGCCTGTATATGACCGCCTGTACGACTACGGCGATTCACTCAGGCACATTCTGGTAAGACACGAGCAGGGAGCCATTCACGCCGCCCAGGGATATGCCAGGGTTAGCGGCAAGACAGGAGTCGTACTGGTGACATCGGGTCCCGGAGCGACAAACGTACTCACCGGCGTTGCAGATGCGATGACAGATTCCACCCCCGTGGTGGTTATCTGCGGCCAGGTTCCTTCGGGAGCCCTCGGCACCGATGCATTCCAGGAAGCCGACATCATAGGCCTCACAGGCCCTATCACCAAGTGGAACTACCAGATAAGGCGAGCCGAGGATGTGGCCTGGGCCGTTGCAAGAGCATTCCACATCGCTTCAACCGGAAGGCCCGGCCCGGTAGTGCTGGACTTCACCAAAGACGCCCAGCTCGGGATGATTGACTACAGCTACTCCAAATGCAGCTTCATCCGCAGTTATCTGCCCGAACCGGAGGCCGACCCCGATGCGCTTGACAGAGCAGCCGCGCTGATAGACAAGGCCCGCAGACCCTTTGTCGTATTCGGCCAGGGAATACTCCTCAGCGGGGCCCAGAGTGAACTAACGGAATTCCTTCGCAAGGGAGACATTCCTGCTGCATCGACTCTTCTCGGGCTCAGCGCACTCCCCTCGGACCTTGAGTATTTCTGCGGAATGACCGGTATGCACGGCAATATTGCGCCCAACATCCTTACAAACAGCTGCGACCTTCTGATTGCCGTGGGGATGCGCTTCGACGACAGGGTAACCGGAGTCGTATCGGAATATGCCCGTGGAGCGGATGTGATTCACATCGACATAGACCCTTCCGAAATCGGAAAGATTATCCCCGTAACTGTAGGGATCGCCGCAGATGCCCGCAAAGCCCTCGCCGAACTCTGCAAGAGGATTTCAAAGGCCAGTCACACAGAGTGGCGCCAAAGTCTCCTCAAGCCCTCGCAGATTGAGCGGGAAAAGGTCATCGAGCCCGAAATACATCCTGCACAGGGGGCAATTAGAATGGGCGAGGTTGTTGACAAGGTAGCCGAAATCTCAGCTCACAAGGCTGTAATTGTCACAGATGTAGGGCAGAACCAGATGGTTGCAGCACGCTACTCAAAGTTCTGTGAACCACGCAGTTTCATAAGTTCAGGAGGACTTGGAACTATGGGATTCGGGCTTCCGGCAGCAATAGGAGCGAAAGTCGCAGCTCCCGGGCGTCAGGTCTGCCTGTTCGTCGGAGACGGCGGCATTCAGATGACCCTTCAGGAATTGGGCACGATAATGCAGGAGAGGATAGGGGTCAAGATTGTCATACTGAACAACAACTGGCTCGGAAATGTGCGTCAGTGGCAGGAACTCTTCTTCAACGGGCGCTACTCTCAGACCAGGATGATGAATCCCGACTATATTGCAATAGCCGCGGCTTACGGAATCAGAGCCCGAAGAGTGTCGGAAAGACAAGAACTTGGAGATGCTATACGTGAGATGCTCGAAAGCGACGATGCATTTGTGCTGGACGCATGTGTGGAGGAGGCCGAAAATGTAATGCCTATGGTTCCTCCCGGCAGAGGGATAGGTCATATTATGCTTAACGAAAGCGAATTGTACGAAGGATAGACGAAATGAACGAACTCACAAAAAGATACACGGTAATAATCTACTCGGAGAACCAGATAGGGCTTCTGTCGCAGATTTCCAATATCTTCACCAGGCGGAGCCTCAGCATCTGGAGCCTTTCTGCAGGAGCCACCGCAATCGAAGGCATCCATAGCATAACCATCGTAACCGACGGAACCAGAAAAAGGGTCCAGGAAGCGGTGATGCAGCTCGAGAAAAGGGTTGACGTGCTGAAGGCTTATCTCTACACCGACGAAGAGATTGTTTACAAGGAACTTGCACTCTACAAAGTCCCCACTTCAGAAGTGATTGATCACGGAGATATCGAAGACATACTCGCCCGTTCCAACGCAAAGATTGTCGAAATCAACCGCGATTTTGCAGTGATAGTAAAGACTGGAACGACCGAAGAGACCAATTCACTCTACCACGAGCTGCAGAAGTACGGAATAATGCAGTTCCAAAGGTCGGGCCGTATTGGAGTATCCCGCGAAAGGCAGGAGCCCATCACTGATTTCCTCAACAGATGCGAACTCAGGCGGGACAGTCAGAAAGACAAACAGGAATAATTAAGTTAAACTCATAATTACAAAAACTTATGGCAAAGATTAATTTTGGCGGAGTTGAAGAGAACGTAGTCACCCGCGAAGAATTCCCCATCGAGAAGGCACGTGAAGTACTCAAAGACGAGACCATCGCCGTTATCGGTTATGGCATCCAGGGCCCTGGACAGGCTCTGAACCTTCGTGACAACGGCATCAAGGTCATCGTTGGCCAGCGCCCCGGCAAGACCTACGAGAAGGCTGTCGCCGACGGCTGGGTTCCCGGTGAAACCCTCTTCGGAATCGAAGAAGCATGCAAGAAGGCAAGCATCATCATGTGCCTGCTCTCCGATGCTGCAGTGATGAGCGTATGGCCCACAATCAAGGCACAGCTTAGCGTCGGCAAGGCTCTCTACTTCTCACACGGATTCGCCATCACCTGGAGCGACCGCACCGGCTGCGTTCCTCCCGAGGATATCGACGTCATAATGGTAGCCCCCAAGGGCTCGGGAACCACGGTCCGCACCCACTTCCTCGAAGGAAGAGGAATCAATGCTTCCTATGCTATCTATCAGGACTACAGCGGAAAAGCCTTCGAAAGAACCATAGCCCTCGGAATCGGCATAGGTTCGGGATACCTCTTCGAAACCACCTTCGAACGCGAGGCCGTTTCTGACCTTACCGGAGAGCGCGGTTCGCTGATGGGAGCCATCCAGGGCCTGCTGCAGGCTCAGTTCGAAGTGCTCCGCGAGCACGGCCACTCCCCTTCCGAGGCCTTCAACGAAACAGTCGAAGAACTCACGCAGTCCCTGATGCCCCTCTTCGCAAAGAACGGTATGGACTGGATGTATGCCAATTGCTCCACCACTGCTCAGAGAGGCGCACTGGACTGGTATCCCCGCTTCCACGACGCAGTGAAACCCGTTCTGGAGTGGCTCTACCTCAATGTAGAGAACGGAACCGAGGCTCAGATTTCGATTGACTCCAACTCCAAGCCCGATTACCGCGAGGGTCTTGAGAAAGAGCTCAAGGTCCTGCACGACAGCGAGATGTGGAGAACGGCCGAGACCGTCCGCAAACTCCGTCCCGAAGAGCAGAAATAATCATAAGGATTATCCGATGGACAGGAACAGAGTATATTTTTTCGATACCACCCTCAGGGACGGAGAACAAGTCCCCGGCTGCCAGCTCAACACGGTTGAGAAGATTGAGGTGGCCAAGGCTCTCGAATCCCTCGGGGTGGATGTCATCGAGGCCGGATTCCCCATATCCAGCCCCGGTGACTTCAATTCGGTTGTCGAAATCTCCAAGGCGGTCACCTGGCCGACCATCTGTGCCCTGACAAGAGCAGTGGAGAAGGATATAGACGTTGCAGCCGAAGCCCTCAAGTACGCGAAGCGCAAGCGTATCCACACCGGTATAGGCACATCCGACTCGCACATACGCCACAAGTTCAATTCGAACAGGGAAGAGATTCTCCAGAGGGCTGTCAAGGCTGTAAGATACGCCCGCAAATATGTCGATGACGTAGAGTTCTACGCCGAAGATGCCGGACGCACCGACAACGAGTATCTTGCCCGCGTCGTGGAAGCTGTGATTGAAGCGGGAGCAACAGTGGTCAACATCCCCGACACTACCGGCTATTGTCTGCCCGAAGAATACGGAAGCAAGATTAAGTATCTCTTCGACCACGTCCCCAACATCGACAAGGCCATCATCTCGACCCATTGCCACAACGACCTAGGGATGGCTACCGCCAATACTATGGCAGGTCTGCTTGCCGGAGCCCGTCAGTGTGAGGTGACAATCAACGGAGTCGGAGAAAGGGCCGGGAACACCGCTCTCGAAGAGATTGCGATGATTATCAAGTCGCACAAAGACATCAATCTCACGAGCAACATCAACACAAGCGGAATCTACCCCCTGAGCCGTACGGTGTCGAATCTGATGAATATGCCCGTCCAGGCCAACAAGGCAATAGTCGGTAAGAATGCCTTTGCACATTCTTCGGGCATACATCAGGATGGGGTGCTCAAGGACGTATCTACCTACGAAATCATCGATCCCAAGGACATTGGCCTGGATACCAACTCTATAGTACTCACCGCCAGAAGCGGACACGCAGCCCTCAAGTTCAGGCTCGAAACTCTCGGAATAAAGCTCAGCGACGAACAGCTAGACAAGGTTTACGCCGATTTCCTGCTGCTTGCCGACAAGAAGAAAGAAATCAGCGATGATGACATCTTGATGCTGGCCGGAGCCGACAAAAAACTCGAACAGGTCGTAAAGGTTGACTGGCTTCAGGCAACGAGCGGAATAGGAATGAAACCCGTAGCCTCGATAGGAGTGGACATAGCCGGAGAAAAGTTCGAGGCCGCCGCAAGCGGAAACGGGCCAGTCGATGCAGCCATCAATGCCCTCCGCCAGATAGTCAGGCGCAATATCATCATCAACGAATTCACCATCCAGGGCGTCAGCAAGGGTTCTGACGACTGCTGCAAGGTACATATGCAGGTGGAGCACGAAGGCAGACACTTCTTCGGATTCGCCGCCAGCACCGACATCGTTACCGCCTCTATCGAAGCATACGTCGATTGCATAAACAAGATTCACAGCCTATGAACACACTCTTCGACAAGATTTGGGACTCACACGTAGTCAACCACATCGAGGACGGACCAGTTCAGCTCTACATCGACAGGCTCTATTGCCACGAGGTTACAAGTCCCCAGGCATTCGAGGGCTTGAGAGCAAGAGGCATCGGTTGTCTTAGGCCCGAAAAGGTCTTCTGTATGCCTGACCACAACACCCCTACGCACGACCAGGACAAGCCGATCGAAGATCCTGTATCGCGCCGGCAGGTCGAGGCTCTCGAGGCGAATGCCTCCGAGTTCGGGCTTAGTTACTACGGGATGATGGACAAGCGCAACGGAATCATCCACGTCGTAGGACCCGAGAGAGGGCTCTCTCTGCCCGGAATGACAATAGTATGCGGCGATTCGCACACGTCCACTCACGGGGCCATGGGTGCTGTCGCATTCGGGATAGGGACCAGCGAAGTTGAGATGGTGCTCGCATCGCAGTGCATACTGCAGCAGAAGCCCAAGTCGATGAGAATCAACATCGAGGGCACTCTTTCGAAGGGAGTTACCCCTAAGGACGTAGCCCTCTTCCTTATGCAGCAGATAAGCACATCCGGAGGAACAGGCTACTTTATCGAGTATGCAGGAAAGGTCGTGAGGGATATGTCGATGGAAGGCCGTCTGACCCTTTGCAATCTCTCGATTGAGATGGGAGCCAGAGGCGGAATGATCGCCCCCGACGAAACCACCTTCGAATATATCAAAGGCCGCGAGTTTGCCCCCAAAGGCGAAGACTGGGACAAAGCCCTTGCCGTGTGGAGAACCCTTCGCAGCGATGACGATGCAGTTTTTGACCGCGAACTGACTTTTGACGGGTCCAAGATAGAGCCGATGATTACCTACGGTACGAATCCCGGAATGGGTATGGCTGTTACCGGCAGCATCCCTTCGGCAGATAATCTTTCCGAAGAGAGCCGCGCAAGTTTTTGCAAGTCATTGGATTATATGGGATTCAAGCCCGGAGAGAAACTGCTTGGAAAACCTGTGGACTATGTATTTCTTGGCGCTTGCACCAACGGACGCATCGAGGACTTCAGAGCCTTTGCAGGCCTCGTCCGGGGACGCAGGAAGGCTCCGGGGATTACGGCTTGGCTCGTGCCCGGCTCCTGGATGGTCATGGAGCAGATTCGCAGCGAAGGCCTTGACAAGGTTCTCGAGGAAGCCGGCTTTGAGATACGCCAGCCCGGCTGCTCTGCCTGCCTGGCGATGAATGACGACAAGATTCCCGCCGGAAAGTACAGCGTTTCGACCTCGAACCGCAACTTCGAAGGCCGTCAGGGCCCCGGAGCAAGGACAATGCTTGCCAGCCCGCTTACAGCGGCAGCAGCTGCAGTTACAGGACGAATCACCGATCCAAGAGAGTTGATGAAATGAAACAGAAATTTGACATAATCGAGAGCACTTGCGTTCCCCTGCCGTTGGAAAACGTTGATACTGACCAGATTATCCCGGCACGCTTCCTCAAGGCCACGACAAGGGAGGAGTCTTTCTTCGGAGAGAATCTCTTCAGGGACTGGCGCTATGACAAGCAGGGCAATCCCGTGGCAGACTTTGTCTTGAACAAGCCCGAGTTCTGCGAGACCCCCTCCGAAGGCGTACGCCAGATTCTGCTGGCTGGCAAGAACTTCGGTTCTGGCTCAAGCCGCGAGCACGCTGCCTGGGCTATTGCCGGATATGGATTCAGGGTTGTGGTATCGAGTTTCTTTGCCGACATCCACCGCAACAACGAGCTGAACAACTTCGTACTTCCCGTTGTCGTTTCTGAAGATTTCCTTGCCGAACTCTTCGCCACGGTGGAAGCCGACCCGGATGCAAAAGTCAGGGTAGATGTACCCGCTCAGACCATCTGCAACCTCCGCACCGGACGCAGCGAGCATTTCGAGCTCAACGCATACAAAAAGTACTGCCTGATGAATGCCCTCGATGACATCGACTGGCTGCTCGAACAGAAAAAGAGCATCGAAGAATACGAAAGTCGCAATGCTTGAAATTCTGGACACCACCCTCAGAGACGGGGAACAGACTGCCGGAGTTGCCTTCAACCCAGAAGAGAAGCTCACGCTCGCAAGGATACTCCTCGAAGACCTTGGGGTGGACCGCATAGAGATTGCCTCCGCCCGGGTTTCGAAAGGAGAGCTGGACGCTTATTCTAAGATTTGCTCCTGGGCAGCCGCAAACGGACGTCTGGGGCAGATTGAGGCGCTCGGCTTCGTCGATTCGGGCAAATCGGTGGAATGGATTGCCTCTCACGGGGGCAAAGTCCTGAACCTCCTTGCCAAGGGTTCGGAAAGACACGTCCGCACTCAGCTGGGCAAAGAGCCCCGGGCGCATTGGGAGGATATCAGAGCTGAAGTGTCACTTGCCAAAGAGCGTGGACTGGAGCTTAATATCTATCTCGAAGACTGGTCCAACGGAATAGCCGACTCTCCCGAATATGTATTCGGGATGATAGATGCGCTGAAGGACTGCGGCATCCGGCGCTTTATGCTCCCCGACACCCTCGGAGTGCTAAGCCCTGAGCGCTGTAAGGAGTATTGCTCCCTTATGGTGAGCCGCTACCCCGGCCTCCATTTCGACTTCCACGGGCATAACGACTACGATCTTGCTGTGGCAAACACAATGGCGGCAGTAAAAGCCGGAGTCAGGGGCATACACTGCACCATCAACGGCCTTGGCGAGAGGACAGGGAACACTCCCCTTGCAAGCGTAGTGGCTGTGCTGAACGACCAGCTGAAAGTCCCCAACGGCATTCACGAAAACGAGCTCACCCACGTCTGCCGATATGCCGAAAGCATCTCAGGAATACGCATACCCGAGAACAAGCCCATAGTCGGGGCGGCGGCATTCACCCAGAGCGCCGGCATCCACGCCGACGGCGACCGCAAGGGCCACCTCTACGAGAATGCACTTGCTCCGGAGCGATTCGGACGGACTCGCCGCTATGCCCTGGGAAAGACCTCTGGCAAGGCCAACATAGCCAAGAACCTCGAGAGTCTGGGAATCAAGCTCAGTGCCGAGCAGCTGCGCAAGGTAACCGAAAGGGTAGTCGAACTCGGAGACAAGAAAGAAAGCGTTACTGCCGAAGACCTCCCCTACATCATTTCCGATGTCCTCAAGGGAGAGTTTGCTATGGGCGAGGACAGGATAAGGGTGGTCAACTACTCCCTTCAGCTTGCCCGAGGAATGAGGCCCGTCGCAACTGTCCGCATTGACATCGACGGTGACGAATACGAGGAAGTCTCTTCAGGAGCCGGTCAGTACGATGCCTTTATGAAGGCCCTCTGGAAGATATATGCCATGCTCGGCCGCGAGCACCCTGTGCTGACCGATTATCAGGTAAGCATTCCACCGGGAGGAAAGACCGACGCTCTCGTCCAGACCGTCATCAGCTGGGAGTGGAAGGGGCGCCGCTTCAAGACAAGGGGGCTGGATGCAGACCAGACCGAGGCAGCCATAGAGGCGACTTTCAAGATGTTGAATATGATAGAACAACAGAAATATGAAACTGAAAATTGCTAAGCTTCCGGGCGACGGAATAGGGCCCGAAGTGGTGGAGCAGGCAGTAAAGGCTGTAGATGCTGTCTGCAAAAGGTTCGGCCACAGTGCCGAGTACAGCTTTGCATACGCAGGAGCATGTGCCATAGACCGTTACGGCGATGCCTTCCCCGAGGAGAGCTACCGCGTGTGCCTGGAGAGCGACGCCGTGCTCTTCGGAGCGGTAGGCGACCCGCGCTTCGACAACGACCCTTCGGCCAAGGTCAGGCCAGAGCAGGGTCTGCTCGCAATGCGCAAGCAGCTCGGGTTGTACGCAAACCTGCGTCCCGTAGAGACCTTCCGCAGCCTTATCCACAAGAGTCCCCTCAAGGAAGAACTTGTTGACGGTGCAGACTTTCTGTGCGTCAGGGAGTTGACTGGGGGTATGTACTTCGGTGAGAAGGGCCGCAGCGACGGCGGAGATACTGCCTGGGATACGAACATATACCACCGCTACGAAGTCGAGAGGATACTCAAACTCTCCTACGAATATGCCCGCCAGCGCCGTCGTCACCTGACCGTGGTTGACAAGGCCAACGTACTCGAATCTTCGCGCCTGTGGCGTCAGATTGCCCAGGAGATGGCACCCCGGTATCCCGACGTTGAGACTGACTATATGTATGTTGACAACGCGGCTATGAAGCTTATCACCTGCCCCAAATTCTTCGACGTGATAGTCACAGAGAACACCTTCGGTGACATCCTGACCGACGAGGCAAGCTGCATCAGCGGTTCGATGGGGCTTCTCGCATCGGCATCTGTAGGCGAAAAGACCTCGGTATTCGAGCCGATTCACGGATCCTACCCCCAGGCGGCCGGCAAGAACATAGCCAATCCTTTGGCAACCATACTCTCGGCGGCGATGATGTTCGAGTATGCCTTCGGACTAATCGAAGAAGGCAAGGTAATACGCAAAGCAGTCGCTGACTCCATCGATGCGGGAATCGTTACAGAAGACCTCGGCGGGAAGTACAGCACTTCTGAGGTTGGCGATAAGGTAGCTGAATTGATAATTGAGAAAAACTGTTAGTTATGAGTGATATTCAATGGGATAAGATAGGCTTCGATGCCTACAGGACCGATGTTGTGCTTATGGCCCGCTGGAAAGACGGGCAATGGTCCGAAATCGTCGAGGACGATACTTTTGCCTTCACACTTGACCCTTTCACCTGTGTATTCCATTATGCAGTTTCGTGTTTTGAAGGGCTGAAGGCTTTCTCGCAGAAAGACGGCAAGGTGATTCTCTTCAGACCCGAGGAGAATGCCCACCGTATGCAGCGCACAGCCCGCTACCTCGGGCTTCCCGAACCCAGCGATGAAATGTTCATCGAAATGTGCGAGAGATGCGTGCGCGCAAACAGGGAGTTCCTGCCTCCATACGGGCACGACGCTTCGCTCTATGTGAGGCCGCTTCTTATGGGAGCCCAGCCCAAGATGCAGCTCACTCCTCCCAACGAAGTAATCTTCGCGGTTATGTGTGCCCCTGCCGGGTCTTACTACGGAGCCTTCCTGAAATCATTTGCAGCGGCAATACCCCAGAACTATGACCGTGCAGCCCCCAAGGGTTCCGGAAGTTACAAGGTCGGGGCAAACTATGCGTCAACCTTCCGCCCCTACCAGATAGCCCACAATCAGGGTTATCAGGAACTATTGTATCTGAACTCCAAAACTCACGAGTTCATTGATGAGTTCGGATCGTCTAACTTCTTCGGCATCAAGGACAACAAGTACGTCACTCCCCTATCTGACAGTGTTCTTCCGTCAATTACCAACAAGAGCCTTCAGGAGCTTGCCGCCGATCTCGGTCTGGTAGTCGAAAAGAGGGCAATACCGCTTGAGGAACTGTCAGAATTTGACGAGGTCGGAGCCTGCGGAACGGCTGTGGTAATCACTCCCATCTCGCACATCGACGTCAAGGAAGTGCTTGAAGATAACGCTGTTACAAAGCAATTCCGCTATATGCCCGACGGTGAGGTAGGTCCGGTCTGCACACGCCTTTACAAGGCCCTGACTTCCATTCAGAAGGGTGAGTCCGAGGACATCCACGGCTGGTGCCACGAAGTAAAGATGTAAGCGCTACTGCGGACGTGTAACTTTCCAGTAAAGGGCCTTCCTTATATCAAGAGGAAGGCTTTTTACTATTGTAGAAGCGTCACGATTCAGTTGCAGCTGCCAACGTCCGGCCTCAGTCACAAAGGCCGAAAGATTCTCGTCGAAAGAAGCCATATCGTACGCAGAGAAGCTGAGCGTCAGCACGGCAGATTCGCCTGGAGCAAGCAGCGGAGTCTTGGCAAAGGCCTTCAGTTCCCTTATGGGTCTTTCGTCCGCCACGGGCCCCTGATGATTCTCTGCCACGCCCGGAGCGCTGACATAAAGTTCCACTACGTCTTTACCGGGGCAAGATCCTGTGTTGCAGACTTTTACACTGACGCTAAAGTCATCTCCCCTTCGGGAAAGAGTGGCATCGGACCATTCGAAACTTGTGTACGAAAGCCCGAAGCCGAAAGGCCAGGACAATTTATGGGGAGCCTTGGTGCAGAAGTAACGGTATCCCACGAAAATGCCTTCTCTATATTCGGTCCAACCGAGATTGGGGATTTTCCTCTCGGGAGCGTCATACGCCCAGTCGCTGTGCTTTGAAGTATAGTCAAAGGGAAAATTTTCGGACGAGAGGTGGTCGCGATAATCCACAGGGAAACACATCGGCAGCCTTCCCGAAGGATTGACCTTGCCGCAAAGCACAGCAGCAGTTGCATTTCCAAGTTCTTGCCCCGGAAGCCAGTTCACCAGAATCGCATCGGGCAAATCCTTCCAAGAGGCGGTCTCCACAACTCCGCATACATTCAGTACAACGACGACCTTCTTGCCCTTGGAATGAAAGGCATCACAGGTCCTTCGGATAAGGTCCAGTTCATCGGGATGCAGATAGAAATCCTTGGTATAGCGGTCGTTGTATTCGCCACTCAAGCGCCCTATCGAGATTACCGCCACGTCGCTATCCGATGCCCTCTGCCCAAGGAAGGCGTCGCTGAGCACAGCCTCACCGGGGAAAACCCTGTCTCCAAGGCGTTTTCGGGCATTCTCTTCTCCGAGAGCCTCCTGACAGAATTGCATATAACTTTTGTATGCGACATCAGTCCTCGGGTTCAGAACCAGTCTGCAGTTTCGCAGTCCTTCGTCGAGATTGACCTTGTACGAAGAATTCACGAATCCGGCTCCGATTCCGGCTACAATACCGTCGTAGGCATTAACTCCGAATAGAGAGATATTGCTTCCCTCCTTCAAAGGGAGCGCTTCGGAGTCATTCTTGAGCAGGACCATACCTTCGGAGGCAACTCTGGCACTGACGGCTGCATTAGAGGCGAGAGGTGGGTTGTCAGAATAAGGATATTGCCTGAAATGCGGGGTTTTGAGCACGTATTCGAGCACTCTTTGAGCGCAGATGTCAAGGTCTCCTTCGGGGAGTTTGCAGGAACGGACGGCTTCGATAATCTCTTCGACCTGTGCCTTTTCGCCCGGCATAAGCAGGTCGTTGCCAGCGTGAATCTGGGCAGGGGTATCCCTCTTGCCAAACCAGTCCGATACCACCAGGCCCTCGTAGCCCCAGTCATTGCGCAGCACATCGGTCAGGAGAAAACGGTTTTCCATTGAGTATGTGCCGTTTACACGATTGTACGATGACATCACAGTCCAAGGCTTGCCTTCCTTTACGGCTATCTCGAAGCTCTTTAGGTAAATCTCCCTGAGCGCTTTCTGCGACACTATAGCATTGTTCTGGATACGGCACGATTCCTGATTGTTAGCGGCGAAATGCTTTGCCGAAGTACCCACGCCGCAGGACTGTATGCCGCGAATCATTGCCGCCGCGCACTTCCCGCTGAGCAGAGGATCCTCGGAATAGTATTCGAAGTTCCTGCCACACATAGGGTTGCGGTGAATATTCAGACCGGGGCCCAGGATTACGTCACAACCGTATTCTAAAACTTCGCTTCCTATTGCCCGTCCGCATTCTTCAATCAGAGCCGTGTCCCAGGTCGATGCGAGCATAGTCCCGACAGGGAATGCCGTGCACCAGAAGCTCTTCTCCGTACCCTTTCTGAAGGGATCTATTCTCAGTCCAGCGGGACCGTCTGCCATCACGGTGTGAGGGATGCCGTATTTGTCGAAAGCTTCGGTTACTCCGGCAGCACCCGCCACCACAGCAAAGGTCTTGCCTCCTACGGTTCCGTCGCCGGCATATCCTGCCGACCAGGTTCCGCAGACAAGGGCAGCCTTCTCCTCGAGACTCATCGCTCTTACGATTTTCCGTACCGGGTCTTTGCCCAATTTAGGCTGGCCGAAGACCGGGGCACAGATACACAAAATTGAAAAAGCAAAGGCGACAAAGAGTTTATTGGACTGTATCATAAGACTTTCTGAGTTAAATTCTCTGTTGATTCTCCCCGGGGTAGCGGTATGCAATTCAGGAGTGATGCCGGTAAGGAACGGCCTGCCACTTGCCACCGACGGCACGGTGCATCTCCTCCACGAGGTGCATCCAGCGCAAGGCATCTCCCTTTTCGGGGTAGAACTCCAGGAAACGACCTTTTACGAAGGTATAGAAGCGGCTGATATCGGTACACATTCCAAAAGTAGGCAGCGCCGTGCTGGGGATACGGAACTTGAGAGGCAGATCCTCGAGTATCCCCTCGAAGCTCAGACCGCTACGGTCGAGGCTCAGGGTTCCGTCGCCGCAGATTACGGCCGTACTGTCTCCACTCAGGTTTCCGTGTTCGGGAAGAATACCCACCCGGACCTTCTCGGAAAAGGAGAATCCCTCGGCGCTGACCTCACTGGCAGCCCTATCCCTTTCAAGGAGAGTCCAGTCGCTTACCCTTGCCGGGCTTACTGAACCGTCTCCGACAGGGCTCAGGCGGTAGCACTCGTCAAGCTGGACGGTATTTCCGCAGCTCCGGCATCTCATTGTGTTACCCTCGCAAACCATATCGTAGGTTTTTCCGCACTTGGGACAGAGGTAGAGCAGGGTGTCAAGTTTCTCAGCCATCTGCCCCTTTCCGTCGAAACTTACCCCGGCCGATTCGTTCCAGATATAATCGTCGTGTGCCAGAAGTTCGTTCATCCTGTCCTCAATCTGCTCTTCGCTGAGTTTTGCGAGTTCTTCGGGGCTGAACATCTTGTCCACGACAACCTCTATGCGCCCTGTCCTCTGGCGGATAATATGCTTGGTAAAGGTAAGATACCCGCCCGAAATCTTGGTGTAATACACGGGACAGCCGAGGCTCTTGACAAGTTTCCCGGTGCCGGGCATAACCGGCTGACACATACCTGTAATCGAGCTCATCCCTTCGGGCATAAAGCAGATGCTTCCGCCCTCGTCCACCACCCTCCGCACCGAGCGTATGCAGTGGACGTCGGGAGTGAAATTCTTCTTGGGTATTACCTGGGCTATCTTGAGCAGGATATTGGTCGGGAAGCGGTAGAACTCGTTGTATCCCACAACATAGTTCAGACGCTTGGGATAGCAGGCCGGAGCCGTAAAGAGATAATCCATGCGCGAGGCGTGATTGCTCACAAGCACTATGGGACCATCTTCGTCGCCTGGTCTGGCCTTGAAAGAGAAACTGGTGTTGACCGACCTGTTCAGGACACGTACGACCTGCATAAGAATCCAGTACAGAACAGGATTTGGGCTGTGTTCACGACGCCGTGACAGCTTTTCAGAATTGCTGGCTTTGCTCATAGCTCGCGTGGGGGTCACTTACAGGATATTGCGTGGCCGCAGTGCAGGGATTCCTCGAATATATGTCCTCCGTCTAGGACCTTGTGCCCGTTGATGTAAACCTTCTCGATTCCGAAGGATGCACCCTTGTCGGGAACTCCGGCAAGAAGAGTCGCCTCGTCGAAGACGGTAAGGTCGGCATAGGCTCCTTCGCGTATATATCCCCTGTCTTTCAACTGGAAACGGTCGGCAACTGCAGCGCTCATCTTACGTACGGTGGCGGGCATAGTGTCGCCGCTCCCTTCGAGAGAGTGCTTCAGGAACTTGGGGAAGCAGTCGTAAATGGCGGGATTCTGAACTCCGTGGTCTTCTACCCATGCATCGGTCATATAGAGGCAGAGAGGGTCGCGCGACAGTTCCGACACAATTTCAGGAGTACTGTAGGGGCCCATGTTAACACGCCCGGCGAATCCACTCAACTCACAGAGTTCCAGGTACATATCAAGGTCGCTTCGGCCCTCGCTGACGGCAATCTCGTGAACGCTGTGTCCTTCGTACTTCTCGTATCCGGGGCCGATGTAGGCAATCTGTATGTCGCTGAAGTCGAAGCCCAGAAGGATAATGGTAGCCTTTATCAGCACGGAAAGTTTGAAACGGACCCAGGGATTGCGCTTCTGAGCGGGTGAGAGCGAACGGAACCACGCTGGCAATACCACGGTAATGGTCGAGACTCCAAGCAGTTCGTCATAAATATCGAAGCCTGCATCTACCCCTGTATCACGGAGTTGGTGCAGAATCTGCACGAGTTCATCCTTGCATTTGAATGACTTGCGTCCTACGAAAATGGCGTGCGAATACTCAAGTTTCACCTTCGTTCCGGAGCAGATTTCCACCAGCTCGTCGAGGGCTCTGAGCAGATGCGGCCGGCCGAGCAGAGGATAGTCCATCGACACCGCCGAGCATGCGCGCGGATGAACGGTCAGAGGCCTGTCGTACTTTTCGCAGAGCGATACGATGCTGCGGAGTTCTTCGGTCGGAGCGTAGATCCCAGGCTCATACATAAGTCCGAGAGAGACTCCGGCTGCGCCCTCTTTCAGAGAGGTTTCGAGAATGTCCAGCATACGCTTATGCTCCTCGGGAGTGAGGGGGCGGTTCTCGTATCCGGATACGCTTGCACGTGCCGAGCAGTGTCCGACGAGCGTTGCGATATTGCAGGGAGAATGCCCGTCAACCGCATCGAAAAATGATGCCGCTGAAGGGAAAGTGCCCTTGGCGTCGGAATAGCTGAAGAGCCCGCCTCCGACCTTGTCAGCATTGGGAGAATCAGGCTCAAAGCCTATCGCCGAGAGTCCGCAGTTACCTGTAACAAAAGAACATATTCCCTGTCTGATAAAAGGCTCAAAGTACTTTGAGGGGTCTTTACGTATTGCGAACCAATCGTTATGCGAATGCGCATCGATAAATCCCGGAGCAAGGCTCAGTCCCTGCAGGTCAATCACTTCGCAATCAGAAGGGGTAGTTGCCTGAAGGTCGTTGGGGCTTGTCGCAAGGTCGCTGGGGATTGATTGAACTGCAGAATCGTTGGGGCTTGATTGAACGGCAGCGTCGTTGGGGCTTGATTGAAGGTCGCTGGGGGTTGCTTGAACGGCAGCGTCGTTGGGGCTTGCTTGAACGCTGACTATTCGTTCGCCGTCAACGAGGACATCGCCATAGAAACTGGCGTTCCCTGTTCCATCATAGATCTTTGCATTTTTGAAAAGAGTTCTCATAGGTGTCGGTATTTAGTTGTCATAATAATCGGCCTGGTTTTCGCTCAGCCTCTGGCAGGCGGCTTGCGCCTCGGTCGGGCGCAGCCTCTGGCGCGGGTTTCGGGTCAAAGACCTACAACGGCTAAAGGTATGAATTATTCCTCGGAACTCCAACGTAAATCATTTCCAAAAAATAACAGTTGTTAGGCAAAATAATCTTATCTTTGCGTATGCCAAAGCCAGTTCAGTTTACAAGAGAGTCCATCATCAATGCCTGCATCGAAATCATTCGGACAAAGGGTTCCGAAGGACTCAGTTCCCGTTCAATCTGCCGAAAGACCGGATGTTCCGTAGCTCCACTCTTCCGCACGTTCAAGAATATGGAGGAATTGATTGCGAACGTCCGCATCGAAGTCGATAGAATCTTCAGCGAATATATGTCAGGCATTCTGGACTATTCTCCTGCATTCAAGGAATTCGGAATGAGAATGATACGATTCGCCAAGGAAGAGCCGGGGCTGTTCCGGTTCCTCTTTCTGGATATAGAAGGAAGGGACGACGTTGCCGACACTCTCGCGCGCGACTGTCTGGTTAGTATCTCAAATCAGGTTACCCCCCTGTACAGGCAACTCGGAATCAATTTCTCTCAGGCAGAGATGATCTACCAGCAGTTATGGCCCTTCCTCTGTGGGATAGCACAACTCAGTTCCCGCAATCCCGCCACCTACACCGAGGAGTATGTCTCTAAACTTCTTTCCACTCAGTTTCAGGCACTTGCCACTCTGATAAAAACGGGCACAAAGGTCGAAATCATTGATCCGTATCTGCTTCCGGAGGGCGAAAGGATCTATCTTCGAAAATGGAGACACTCCGATGCCGAGAGACTCTTTGCATTGGCAAGCGACCCCGAACTTGGCCCCCGAGCAGGCTGGCTGCCACACAAGGATACATCGGAAAGTCTTGAGGTCATAAAAAAATACTTCCAGAACGATTCGACCTGGGCTGTCATCTCAAAAGAAAGCGGCCAGATAATAGGTTGTGTTGGTTATAAACTCCCTAGTTCGGGGCATCTTCCCCAGAAAGAAGGAGAGGCCGAGGTGGGATACTGGATGGGCAGGGATTTCTGGGGGAAGGGACTGTGCACAGAGGCACTTGGCCTGGTAATCGAATACTGCCGCCAGAAAGGCGAGATTCATACCCTCTGGGGGGAGCACTTCACCGATAACCCGGCATCGGGCAGGGTGCTTGAAAAGTGCGGTTTCGTCGATACCGCAGAGCGAACAACCTGTCCCCTACTGACGGTAGGCTCCGACAAAGAAGTCCGGGTTCTGAAACTCGAACTTCTTTGATATCAAGGGATAAGGATCTAGGGATTTAGGGCAGGCCGATGGGATTAGGAACGACCGATGGAATTTAGGGACGGTCGCTGGGACTTTGTTTGGGGGCGACAGCTGGGATCGGATTTCCAGGGACTGAGGGCGACAGCTGGGGCTAAAGGACTTTGGGGCGACCGCTGGGGCTATCGGGCGCTGTGTTTGAGCCAGCCGTTGTAACCGGTCCCCAACTCTATCACACTATAATCATTACAAAGAGCCGCCGCCGCTTTTTTGCTCCGATTTCCGCTTCGGCAATACAGGGCGATAGTCTTCCCCTTGGGCACGAGTTTCGAAACCTTCCCACTAAAGCCACTCTGAAGGACATCGACATTCATCGCACGGGAGATGTGTCCCTGTTCATACTCTTCAGCCGTCCTGACATCCAGAACTACAACAGTGGTGTCAGCAATGGTTTTTGCAAATTCACCTGCATCAACGGTTTTGAATCCGGCGGGCCGCTCCTGGCATCCAAACAGGCTCAGCAGCGAGGTTAAAATACTCGACATCAATAAATGATTCATATAATCAAATGGAGTGGATTGAGGGATAGAGAGTTTGAAGGATAGAGGGAGCGGTTGCTAATACTTATTGCTCATCAATCCAAGGATTGGAATTTTTGCATTTCTCAAAACGGTTGATTGCAAAAAGGGCGACAATATAAACAAGGCCGACAATCACAAATCCGAGACCAACGAACAGACTGACGGTAGTACCTCCAACCCCTGGAATACAGAAAGACAGGAATCCGAGTACGGTTGCCAGCAAGCCGAGGCTGAGATTCACCCACCAGAGTTTGAATCCGACCTTGCGATAATCAAAGGAGCGGATAGCCAGATTTGCACCCTCAATTATCAAAAACAATGCGAATACAATCGGAATAACAGTTGCAAAGGCAAGGTCGTGCCTGAGGAAAAGAATACCGACCATAATCTGCAGGATCGACGAAAGAAGGACACTCCCACTCTGAGGGAAATATTTTCTGACATTAAACCAGTTCAACAGGGTAGCAAAGCCAGATACAAGGGTCATTATTCCAAGAATCCAGGCAAGTGAGATTACAGTTGATAAAGGGTTGCTGATACAAATGATTCCCAGTGCCACCAAAGCCGCACCAGTAATACCCATATAAATTTTTCTACTTGGCAACATTTTTGTTTTACTTTTTGGTTAATAATAGTTTACAAAATAGTTATATGTTTCACCCACCGGGTATGTGGAGATGACTCCAAATTTACCCTGTCATTCATCGCAGGGACAAGGTCCTGACAACAAAACCAATGCCATTGCAAAATTGGCAGTATTTATGAATTTCTTCCCCGGCCAGGAACAGCCAGGATGTCTGAAAAGTTGGCGGTTCGGGGGAAGAACGGAGGTCGGCTCGAAAGGTGAATTTCACGAGTCTGCCCAATCGGCCTCTCAGACGCTTCTAACAGGGATTGCCCAAACCCGTGAAATTCACCTCGGAGGGCAATGTGCCTCTGAGGGTACTGTAGAGGGGGTAAGGCTCTGAGGTGGACACAAAGTCGTTCCACCTCGAAGGCCAACCTGCCCCAGAAGGCCTTCTGAAGGGGGTCGCCTCGGAAGGTGAATTTCACGAGATCACCCAATCGGCCTTTGAGGTACTTCTGACAGGGGTAACCCCAACCGGTGAAATTCACCTCGAAAGGCAATGTGCCTCTGAGGGCATTGTAGAGGGGGTAAGGCTCTGAGGTGGACACAAAGTCGTTCCACCTCGAAAACCAACCTGCCCCAGAAGGCCTTCTGACGGGGGTCCGTCCCGAAGGTGAATTTCACGAGACCGTCCAATCGGACTCTCAGGCACTTCTGACAGGGGTAGCCCCAACCGGTGAAATTCACCTCAAAACCCAATGTGCCTCTGAGGGCATTGTGTCTTTCCCTGAAAGAAGTTGACTCGCAAACAGCGCGAAGCAATGTATATTTATCAAACCGCACTGAAGAATCAGTACTATGACAAGGTGATTGATCTTTATGTGAACAAACATCTCTCTTCACGAAGAATATCTGCGATTATTCCCCTGAGCAAGACAACTATTCTGCGTTGGATTGCTAACTTTGCGAAGGAAAATCTAGAAGTTCCTATCATGTACAAGA
>JAQXJU010000048.1 GCA_029009115.1 Bacteroidales bacterium
AATATGGCCAACTGCGAGAAGTCGATTCATCCTTATCCATATCGTCCTCACGGCGAACCCACCGGACGCTACCGCGAAGAATGGGAGAAGACCATCAAGGCCGAGAGAACCAAGTTCATAGACGACTACCTCGCCCCCAAATCCAACTGAATCATCCCTCTGGCAGACTAGTAAGTGTTCAACCGACTACAGTAGGCACTTCTGGCAGGGGTTGCCCAGAGCCGTGAAATTCACCTCGGAAACCAATGTGCCCCAGAATGCCTTCTAGAGGGGGTCAGCCCAAAAGGTGAATTTCACGAGATCACCCAATCGGCCTCTGAAGCACTTCTGGCAAGGGTAGCCCCAACCGGTGAAATTCACCTCGAAAGCCAATGTGCCTCTGGGATACCTGTAATGGGGGTGCGTCTCCGAGGTGGACACAAAATCGTTCCACCTCCGACGGGGACCTGCCCCAGAAGGCCTTCTGAAGGGGGTGAGTCTAAAAGGTGAATTTCACGGCAACGCCCGACCACCCTCTGAGGCCCTTCTGACAGGGGTAGCCCCAACCGGTGAAATTCACCTCAAAAGGCAATGTGCCTCTGAAGCCCTTCTGGAGGGGGTCATCCCGAAAGGTGAATTTCAAGCTGTTCCCCTTCAAAATAGCTCCATATTTGGTATATTGAAAAAGAATTCTTAACTTTGTCGTTGTGATTGAGGAGATAGAGGCCCACGGGCTTCTATCTTTGTTTTTAGAGAGTTTGTTTATGGACCGTTCCGAATTTCAGAGAGTTCTTGATAATGCAGCGTCGCAGCGTGACTGCAGGGTTATTGACCTTATGTTTAATGACGATGACAATGTGTTTGAAGTAACGCTTACCAAGATCCAAACCGGCAAACGCGTTGATCTTCAGGACTGTGAGTATGTCCATAGGGCAATTCTTGCAGCGTTCGACCGCGATGTTGAGGACTACGCTCTGACGGTTTCGTCCGCTGGACTTAGTGCAGAAGAGGCTGATGCCTTATTGAGCAACGAGTCGGATGGCTCACTGAAACCTCAGGGAACTGACGCCTGACCCATCCGGCCCTGGAACCAACCCGGAAACCCCGGCTCTGGAACTAACCCTGGAATCCCGGTCCCCGGAACCAACCCGGAACCAACCCGGAACCAACCCGGAAACCCGGAACCAGATGCCCCCCCCGGCCGAAGTACGAGAACAACAAAAGATTGACATACAAGAAAATGGAAAAAGAAAAAATCACTCTCATTGATGCCTTCAAGGTGTTCAAGGAAGAGAAGAACATCGATCGCCCGGTGATGATGGGCGTGCTCAAAGACGTGTTCCTCACCCAGCTCACGAAGACATTCGGCAGCGCCGACAACTTCGACGTCATTGTCAATGTCGATAAGGGAACCTGCGAGATTTATCAGAACTTCACAATTGTCGAAGAGGTTGAGGATCCCAACGCCGAGATGTCCCTCGAGCAGGTGATTGAAGATTCCGGCGATGACGACTACAGCATCGGCGACATCTACACCAAGCCCTTCCCTATGTCGGGATTCGGACGTCGCGGTATTCTCAATATCCGTCAGAACCTCCAGGGTCGCATCCTCGACATCGAGAAGGCCAATGTCTTCAAGAAGTACACCGAAAAGATCGGTGAACTCTTCACCGGCGAAGTCTATCAGACCTGGAGCAAGGAAGTCCTTATTCTCGATGCCGACGGAAACGAACTCCACATCCCCAAGAGCGAGCAGATTCCCGGAGAGCACTTCAAGAAGAACGACACCGTGCGTGCCATCATCAAGAGTGTCGAGATGCGCAATTCAACAACTCCCTACATAGTTCTTTCCCGTACTACCAACGAATTCCTCGAGCGACTCTTCGAGCAGGAGGTCCCTGAAATCAGCGAGGGACTCATCACCGTCAAGAAGGTTGCCCGTGTACCCGGCGAGAGAGCCAAGGTTGCCGTAGAGTCTTACGACGACCACGTAGATCCTATCGGAGCCTGCATAGGTGTCAAGGGTAGCCGTATCCTCGGCATCGTACGCGAACTTCGCAACGAGAACATCGACGTCATTCCCTGGACGGCCAATCCTCAGCTCCTCATCACAAGGGCCCTCAATCCTGCAAGGGTATCATCAATCGATATGGGCTCCTCCGATACCGACAAGGTCAAGGTTTATATGCAGCCCGACGAGGTCCGCAAGGGTATTGGCCGCGGCGGTTGCAACATCCAGCTTGCCGGTATGCTCGTAGGACGCGAGATCGAGGTATGGCGTGAACTTCCGAAAGACCTCGCCTCCGAAGAGGAAGATGTGGCACTTGAAGAGTTCGCCAACGAGATCGACCAGTGGGTAATCGATAAACTTATGGCCATAGGATGCGACACCGCAAAGGATGTCCTTGCCATCGAGCCTGACCAGATTGCAAAGCGCGCCGATCTTGATGACGAGACAGTTGCTGACGTTATCAGCATTCTCAAGGCTGAATTTGAAGATTAATTAATTACAAAGGGGTTATATAATGGCGGAAATCAGACTTAATAAAATCAT
The DNA here is from genome assembly GCA_029009115.1 of Bacteroidales bacterium. Lineage (GTDB taxonomy): Bacteria > Bacteroidota > Bacteroidia > Bacteroidales > UBA932 > Cryptobacteroides. The sequence continues at coordinate 2,534 of JAQXJU010000048.1, forward strand.
AAAGCAGTTCAATATCGGTTTGTCAGACCTTGTGGGATTCCTACACAGCCAGGGCGCCGACGTTGACGAGAATCCGAATGCAAAGGTGTCCGATACTTACATGGATGCCATTCGCAAGCATTTCGGCAAGGACCTTGAGATGAAGGAAGCTTCAGAAAAGGTCGATATCAAGCTCAATGAGATTCTGGAAAAGGCCGGACGCCGTTCCGCCAAAGAAATCGAGGAGGAAGAACCGGAGCCTGAAATCAGAATCAAGAGCAATACCTTCATTAACGAGAAGCCGGAGCCCAAAGCCTCTGCGGCAGAGCTTGCCGAGGCTTCGAAGTCCGAAGGCACCGGCTCCGAAGAATCCCTTCAGGCAAAGCCCTCAATCGAAGAGACTTCACAGGCAGCAGAGTCCGCTCCGACCCCGGCGGAAGAGCCTGGCAGGAGCGCTCCTTCATCCGACGGCTCAGCAGAGCGAGTATCTCAGCCCACTCAGGCTGAGGCTCCTTCAATGACCGATGCTGCTCCTGATGGAAATGCCTCGGCAGAGATAGTCCCCGCATCGAAGGTGGGAGAGTCCTCTGTGCAGGAGTGCAGCCTGGATAAGGCATCAGACTCCGAGCCCGAAAAGACCCCAGCCGCATCTGCAGAAGCCGTCGCAAACGTAGCTGAAGCCAAAGCTTCGGCATCCGAGTCTGCAAATGACGGGGAATCAGCTACTTCAGCCGAAGCCGCAGAGCCCGAAGGAAAGCCCAATGTCGAAGGAACCCCCGGGGACGAAATTGCCGCAGAGACCAAAGGAACTGCAGTTGCTGCTGAAACCCCAGCTGCCGGAGAATCCGCCCCCGCGTCAGCGGAAGCTGCCAAGGACAACTCCACCCCCTTCAAGGTGGTCGGAAAGATAGACCTCAGCCAGTTCGACCGCAAGCCCAAGAAACGCGAACGCATAGCCAAGGGCAGCCAGAAGGTTGATGTCGCCAAGGCCGGAGAGAACATCGAACGTTCCTCCAAGAAGGACAAGAATGCTCAGAAGAACCAGCAGCAGGCCCAGCAGAATCAGGGCAAGCGCAAGCGCGACCGCAATGCCGACCGCTTCAAGCCCGCTATGAGCGAGGCCGAGCAGGAGGAAATGCAGAAAGAGATTCAGAAGCAGGTCAAGGAGACCTACGCCAAGATGAACGAGGGTCGCAAGAACAACTTCGGAGCCAAATACCGCAAGGAGAAGAGAGAGCTTGCCGCCCAGAAGACCCAGGAGGAGATGCAGCAGATGGCTGCCGAAAAGTCCATCCTCAAGGTTACCGAGTTCGTAACGGCAAACGACCTTGCCACTCTGATGAACATACCAGTTATCAAAGTTATAGGGGCCTGCATGAGCCTGGGAATGATGGTGTCCATCAACCAGAGGCTCGATGCCGAGACCCTCGTTCTGGTTGCCGAGGAATTCGGATTCAAGGTAGAGTTCGTGACAGCCGCCATCTCCGAAGAAATCAGTCAGGAGGCGGACAAGCCCGAAGACCTTCTTCCCCGTCCTCCCGTCATTACGGTTATGGGACACGTTGACCACGGTAAGACATCGCTCCTCGACTACATCCGCAAATCCAACGTCATTGCCGGTGAGGCCGGAGGAATCACCCAGCACATCGGAGCATACAATGTCGAGCTTCCCGACGGACGCAGGATTACCTTCCTCGACACTCCCGGCCACGAAGCCTTCACCGCTATGCGTGCCCGTGGTGCCCAGATGACTGACCTTGCCATCATCATCGTAGCCGCCGACGACGCCGTGATGCCCCAGACAATCGAGGCAATCAATCACGCTCAGGCTGCCGGTGTCCCTATGGTATTTGCAATCAATAAGATAGATAAGCCCGGTGCCGACCCCGACAAGATTCGCCGCCAGCTTTCCGAGATGAACATCCTCGTTGAGGACTGGGGAGGCAAGTACCAGTGTCAGGAAATATCGGCAAAGAAGGGTCTCAATGTAGATAAGCTCCTCGAGAAGGTTCTCCTCGAAACCGACCTGCTCGACCTTCGGGCCAACCCCAACAAGCTTGCACAGGGTGCAGTCATCGAGTCCTCGCTCGACAAGGGCCGCGGCTATCTGGCCACCCTCCTTGTGCAGGAAGGAACCTTGCGAGTCGGCGATGTGATGCTCACCGGAAGCTTCTACGGAAGGGTCAAGTCTATGTTCAACGAACGTGGGCAGAAGATTGACCAGGCAGGTCCCTCGACTCCCGTATCGGTCCTCGGACTAAACGGTGCTCCTGCCGCGGGAGAAAAGTTCAATGTTCTTGCCGACGAGAAGGAAGCCAAGAACATTGCCACCAAGAGAGAACAGCTCATACGCATCCAGGGCATCAAGACCCAGAAGCATATGACCCTCGAAGAGATTGGCCGCCGTATAGCTATCGGCAACTTCAAGGAACTCAATATCATAGTCAAGGGTGATGTGGACGGCTCCGTCGAGGCTCTGTCCGATTCGCTCATCAAGCTCTCTACCGAGGAAGTAAAGGTCAACGTCATTCACAAGGCAGTCGGTGGAATCTCTGAGTCCGATATCCTTCTGGCCCAGGCTTCCGATGCCGTCATAGTCGGTTTCCAGGTTCGTCCTTCGGTCGAAGCACGCAGGGCAGCAGACCGCGAGGGTATCGAAATCCGCCTCTACTCAGTTATTTACGACTGTATCAACGAGGTTAAGGACGGTATCGAAGGTATGCTCGAGCCCGAGAAGAAAGAAGAGGTTATCGCTACAGCCGAGGTCAAGCAGACCTTCCGCATCAGCAAGGTCGGTACCATCGCCGGATGTATCATACGCGACGGCAAGATGGTCCAGAAGTCCAAGGTGCGCCTTATCCGCGACGGCATAGTAGTCTATACCGGCGAACTGGGTTCACTGCAGATAGGAAAAGACCAGGCTAAGGAAGTCAGCTCCGGCAAGGAGTGCGGAATGTCAATCGCCGGATACAACGACATCAAGGAAGGCGATATGATTGAGGCATTTACCATTGTAGAAATCAAGAGAACCCTGTAAAAGAGTCCTCAATGGCAGACGAAAAAATCATCTTTTCAATGTGCGGCGTGGGCAAAGTCCTGCCGCACAACAACAAAGCTATACTCAAGGATATCTATCTGTCCTTCTTCTACGGAGCCAAAATTGGTATCATAGGTCTCAACGGGTCTGGTAAGTCCACCCTCCTCAAGATTATCGCCGGGGTCGAAAAGTCATATCGCGGCGAGGTCGTATGGGCCCCCGGCTACAGCGTCGGCTACCTCGAACAGGAACCCCGGATGGATTCATCGAAGACAGTCATCGAGGTCGTTCGTGAGGGTGTGCAGCCCGTGATGGATCTTCTGAACGAGTACAACGAGATAAGCGAGCGCTTCTGCGAGCCAATGGATGACGATGAGATGAACCGTCTTATTGAACGCCAGGGCGAGCTCACCGAACTCATAGAGCATTGCGACGGATGGGAGATTGACTCCAGGCTCGAAAGGGCAATGGATGCACTGCAATGCCCTCCCTCCGACGCCTGCGTAGCCACTCTTTCCGGGGGAGAGAGACGCCGCGTGGCACTCTGCCGCCTGCTCCTCCAGCAACCCGACGTGCTGCTGCTCGACGAGCCTACCAACCATCTCGATACCGAATCCATCCAGTGGCTCGAAGCCCATCTGCGCCAGTACAAAGGGACGGTCATCGCAGTTACCCACGACCGTTACTTCCTCGACAATGTTGCCGGATGGATACTCGAACTCGACCGTGGAGAGGGGATACCCTGGAAGGGAAATTACTCCTCCTGGCTCGAGCAGAAGAGCATACGCCTCCAGCAGGAGGAAAAAGCCGAGAGCAAGCGCCGCAAGACCCTCGAACGTGAGCTCGAATGGGTCAGAATGGCCCCCAAGGCCCGTCAGGCCAAGCAGAAGGCCAGGCTCGGAGCATACGAGAAGCTCGCCAGTGCAGATGCCCGCGAGAAGGAAGCTTCGCTGGAAATCTATATCCCCAACGGACCGCACCTCGGCAACAAAGTCATTGAGTTCAAGGATGTCAGCAAGTCCTACGGCGACAAGTTACTTTTCGAGCATCTGTCCTTTGTACTTCCTCCGGCCGGGATTGTGGGAGTCATAGGCCCTAATGGAGCCGGCAAGACAACTCTTTTCCGCCTCATTATGGGTATGGAACAACCCGACAGCGGATGCATCGAAATAGGACCTACCGCCAAAATCTCCTATGTTGACCAGCAGCACAAGAGTATCGACCCCGACCTCACCGTTTACGAAACCATAGCCGGAAACTCCGAATGGGTGCGGCTCGGCAACAGGGATATCAACGCCCGTGCCTGGGTCTCGCGCTTCAACTTCTCGGGTGCCGACCAGGAGAAACTATGCGGAGTCCTGTCCGGAGGCGAGAGAAACCGTCTGCACCTTGCTCTCACCCTCAAGGACGAAGGCAATGTTCTTCTGCTCGACGAGCCCACCAATGATGTGGATGTCAATACGATACGTGCTCTTGAAGAGGGCCTTGACGGCTTTGCCGGATGCGCTGTTGTTGTCTCACATGACCGCTGGTTCCTCGACAGGATTGCTACCCATATCCTCGCCTTTGAAGGAGACTCCCAGGTCTGCTTCTTCGAAGGAAGTTACTCTGAATACGAAGAAAACCGCAAGGCCCGCCTCGGCGACACCGAGCCCAAACGCTTCAAGTATAAGAAGTTGATGTAGGTCCCTTCAGAACCTTATCCCGGAGGCTATGAAAGGAACAAGCCGGTAAGAACCGAGGTATTCAGCTTTGAACGCCCTCACACAGCATACTTCCATACGGAGGTATGCTTGTGTTTTCTTGCTAACCAGCCTTCCATATTCAGTCCCGGCAAATGCTTCTGCCCCGAATGGGCTCCAGTGTATGATGCTAATATATAACAAGAGGCTGACAGATAAGTTGTTACGACTTAATGTCAGCCTCTTTTGTGTTGAGGTAAGAGGATTCGAACCTCTGCAGACAGAACCAAAATCTGTAGTGCTACCATTACACCATACCTCAATTCCGTATGCAAAGATAGCAAAATATCGCAAATAATAGGGCAGACCAGAGCAAACTTCCCCTGACTATAGCCCTATTATAAGCTCGTGAAATTCACCTTTTGAGCTGACCCCCGTCAGAAGGCCCTCTGGGGCAGGTTGCCTTTTGAGGTGAATTTCACGAGTTGCGGCAACCCCTGTCAGAAGTACCTCAGAGGCCGATTGGGAAGTCTCGTGAAATTCACCTTCCGGGATGACCCCCTTCAGAAGGCCTTCTGGGGCAGGTTGCCCTCCGAGGTGGAACGACTTTGTGTCCACCTCAAAGCATCACCCCCTCTACAATGCCCTCAGAGGCACATTGGGTTTTGAGGTGAATTTCACCGGTTCGGGTTACCCCTGTCAGAAGTACCTCAGAGGCCGATTGGGCGATTCCGTGAAATTCACCTTTCGGGCCGACCCCCGTCAGAAGGCCCTCAGAGGCACATTGGGTTTCGAGGTGAATTTCACCGGTCCCATCCCTCGCATAAAATTGATGATTTAACCCTTTCAGGCGGTTATCTCCCGTCTGTTCTGTGGAGAGTGGCGTTTCAAGCAGACCTCATATAGTACTTGCAAATCTTATATCAACACTCTAATTTTGAAACCTAATAACACTCAGTCAATGTCACCACAGTTACTTCTTGAATATAACATCGCTCCACAGGTATATGCCTTTACTTCACGACGGGGTGCGAGCTTGCCCATCCCTGTAGTGCAAGCCCGTCAAACTCATTCTACTGAAGTACTTTACGTTGACACTTATCTGCCTCCCGACGCCTGTCAAGAAGGATTAACCCCTCTGAGCGCCGCATCCCTGGTCTTTGCCGGCCAGTCTTTTGAAGGATCAACCCCTATGCCCGCCTTCTCTCTCGACAGTTCAGGTCACCCTGTCAGTGACCCTCAAACCCTCAATCGCGAGAACATCCCTATTGCCGATGCCCTTGTAACCGACCTCCCAGGCATCGCCATAGGGGTCAGGACTGCCGACTGCATCCCAATACTTCTTTTCGATTCTGTTCATAAATCCATCGCCGCTATTCACAGCGGATGGCGTGGTACCGTAAATAGAATATCTGCACGGACAATTCTGGAGATGTCCCGGCTTTTCGGAGCCCGACCCAGTGACATCAAAGCAGTCATCGGGCCCGGTATCGGATACGAGAGTTTTCAGGTGGGAGAAGAACTCGTCCTCAACTTCAAGGAGGCCGGATTCCCTCTCGACAAGATTTGGTCGTACAGAGGACCGAGAAAAGAAGGGTCGATGGAAGGAGGGCATCACATCGACCTGAAGGAGTGCGTGCGACTTACGCTCGTTGAATGCGGTATCCCAGAGGGTAATATAAATATTTCTGACATAGATACTTATATAGATAAAAGTTTCTATTCTGCCCGCCGGGAAGGAAGCAGCTGCGGCCGGAACATCAATGCCATTATTTTGAAGTAAACCCCCGCCAGCCCATCTGAAAAGTCGTATTTGGTGGGATTCAGCCGGCCTGCTGCAACGCATCAAAGAATTCCGTCAGTGATGCGCGGACGGTGCGATTCATCCGGCCTGCTGCAACACTCTGAAGGACAGAATCGACGGAGGGGATAAAACAAATCTTCCAGGGGAGAATATGGCTCGTCACTTACATTTTCTTATATTTGTAAGGTATGGACACAATTGACGAGAAATATATGCGCGAAGCTCTCCGGGAGGCTTCGGATGCTCTGTCAGAAGGCGAAATACCCATAGGGGCAGTCATTGTCTGCAACGGGCGCATCATTGCCAAGGGGCACAATATGACCGAACGTCTGCACGATCCCACAGCCCACGCCGAGATGATAGCCCTTACTGCCGCCACCGAGGCTCTCGGTGGTAAGTATCTGAAAGACTGCTGCTTATACGTCACTGTAGAGCCCTGCCCGATGTGCGCCGCTGCCCTGAATTGGGCCCAGATTACCCGGATAGTATGGGGCGCGGATGACCCCAAGAGGGGAATGACCCTTTATTCCCCATCCCTCCTTCACCCCAGAACCGAGACCCTGTCGGGGGTTCTTGCCGGGGAATGCGGCGATATCCTCACCGGTTTTTTCAAATCCACCCGAAAATGAATACTTTTACCCTCAAAGCAAGTGCCGACGACCTTAATCTGGCCGTTGCCGTTGCCACCCCTGACACTGCTCCCAAAGGCATCTTCCAGATAGTCCACGGAATGTGCGAACACAAGGAGCGCTACTACCCGTTTATGGAATGGCTCGCCTCAAAGGGATATGCCGTTATCTGCCACGACCATCGCGGACACGGCGCATCGGTAAAGAGTCCCGAAGACCTCGGCTTTTTTTACGATGGAGGCTGGAAGGCCTGCGTCGATGATGTCAAAGTAGTGGGAGACTGGGCCCGCCAGGAGTTCGGCCCGTTGGAGTTTACTCTCTTCGGACATAGTATGGGTTCAATGGTAGTGCGTTGCTATACAAAGAGATACGACTCTACAATCGACAGGCTGATAGTCTGCGGATGCCCTTCTGACAATCCGGCGAAAGGAGTCGGCAAGGCCCTCGCAACTCTCATCGGAGCCGTAAAGGGCTCGCACAATCGCCCGAGAGTGATGCAGATGCTGTCTTTCGGTACATATAACAAACCCTTCCGCGCTGAAGGATACCCTGCAGCCTGGGTATGCTCCGACAAAGATACCCTGAAGGCCTACCACAATGACCCTCTCTGCCAGTTCGTCTTTACAGCCAACGGATTCCGCAATCTGCTGTCGCTGATGCAGGATTGCTATTCCAAGAAAGGATGGGCGATGAAAAAGCCCTCCCTGCCGATACACTTCCTCTCGGGAGCCGACGACCCCTGCCGAATCAGCGACGAGGCTTTTGCCAAGGCGGTCGAATTCATCCGTGCCCGGGGTTACAAGACTGTAGATTCGAAGCTTTACCCCGGAATGCGCCACGAAATACTCAATGAGACAGACAAGGAACAGGTCTGGAACGATATACTTGCTCTTCTGAATGAATAAGAGAATCCTTACCGCGGCCTTCCTGCTGCTTTGCTTCAGCCTGTCCAACCCTGCTCGTTCCCTTCCGGAAAGCCTTCAGGACAAAACCCTGCGTCTGGATTACATATTCTCCGGCACAGCATCTACAGCCACGATAGCCCTCGACGAACTTCTCTCCTTCGAAGGCTGGTATGGACGCAGCTCCCGCCTCGACGAACTTCCTCTGAGGGGTAACGGTCAGATTCGGATGCAGGACTCCGAAAGCGGTAAACTGCTATACACTACTTCGTTCAGCACCCTCTTTCAGGAGTGGCAGGCTACCGAGGAGGCGACCCGCAGTGTCAGGAGTTTCGAGAACGTCTTCCTTGTCCCCATGCCCTCGCGCAAGGCCGAAATCACGGTGGAACTCTACGACTTTCGGGGGAAGGTATCTGCCAGCCTGACTCATACCGTTGACCCCAAAGACATCCTTATCCGCAGCATAGGCTGCGAGCCCATGCCGTACAGTGTCCTTCACAGTGGCAGCGCTCCCAACTGCGTGGATATCGCCATAGTAGGCGAGGGGTACAGCTCTGCCGAAGACAGTCTGTTCCTCAGGGATGCCCGCGCGACCGTCGAGTCCCTTCTCGCACACGAGCCTTTCGGAAAGATGCGTAACTACCTCAATATCATTGCCGTATGTCCTCCTTCGCCCGAGAGCGGAGTCAGCATCCCCGGCAAGGGAATTTGGAAAAGAACGGCTCTCAGCTCGCAGTTCGACACCTTCTATATGGAAAGGTATCTTACTACCCTCCACCTCAAGGACCTTCACGATGTTCTGGCCGGGATACCCTACGAGCATATCATCATCCTTGCCAATACCGACAATTACGGCGGTGGCGGAATCTATAATTCCTACACTCTTACTACGGCCCACCATCCTGCATTCTCTCCCGTGGTAGTTCACGAGTTCGGTCACAGTTTTGCCGGGCTGGGCGACGAATATTACTACGATGATATGTATGCCCCTTATTATCACGCAGGTGTAGAGCCTTGGGAGCAGAACCTTACCACCTGTGCCGACTTTTCCTCAAAGTGGGAGGATATGATGAATGTTCCCGGAGTGGGATTGTTTGAGGGGGGCGGATATCAGTCGAAGGGCGTATGGAGGCCCGCTGAAGACTGCCGGATGAAGACCAACGGTGCACCCGGGTTTTGCCCCGTCTGCCAGAGAGCCATCGAGCGCCTGATAAGGTTCTACTGCGAATGACATCTCTGGGGAAGCCTGCCCCAAAGTCCCAACTTTAGAAGATCCAACCCCTGTCAGAGCGCTGCAGAAGGCCTTATGACGGGGGTCGCCTCAAAAGGTGAATTTCACGAGATCATCGAATCGGCCTCTGAGGCACTTCTGACAGGGGTAGCTCCAACCGGTGAAATTCACCTCACAAAGCAATGTGCCTCTGAGGGCATTGTAGAGGGGGTAACGCTCTGAGGTGGATACAAAATCGTTCCACCTCGAAAGGCAACCTGCCCCAGAAGGCCTTCTGACGGGGGGCAGCTCGTAAGGTGAATTTCACGAGATCATCGAATCGGCCTCTGAGGGCACTCTGACAGGGGTAGCGCCAACCGGTGAAAGTCACCTCACACAGCAATGGGCCTCTGAGGGCATTGTAGAGGGGGTAACGCTCTGAGGTGGATACAAAATCGTTCCACCTCGAAAGGCAACCGGCCCCAGAAGGCCTTCTGAAGGGGGTTAGCTCCAAAGGTGAATTTCACGAGTCAGCCAGACCGGCCTCAGAGGCACTTCTGACAGTGGTTACCCCAACTGGTGAAATTCACCTCGAAAGACAATGTGCCCCAGAAGGCCTTCTGACATGGGTCGGCTCTGAAGGTGAATTTCACGAGATTGCTCAATCGGCCTCTGAGGCACTTCTGACAGGGGTAGCCCCAACCGGTGAAATTCACCTCGAAAGGCAATGTGCCCCAGAAGGCCTTCTGAAGGGGGTCGCCTCAAAAGGTGAATTTCACGAGATTCCTTTTATGAGGGCCGAAACATCCCAAACCGCCTACGCCAACC
>JAQXJU010000049.1 GCA_029009115.1 Bacteroidales bacterium
CTCTTCTTTGTATAGTTTCTATTGTTCTTAGCTTGATCCGACACTCTGATTCCTAATTAAAGAAATCGACGCTCTCGAATTTTCTTGATTCGGTACTATTGCTTGTACTTTTCCTTTCAGTCTTTTCAATGAGCTTTCAAATAAGGCGTTAAAAAAACCGGCCTTAGCAGACCGTATCGCCTCCCCTCGTTCGGGATTGCAAAGGTACACACTTTTTTTTATTCTCCAAACTTTTTTCAAAAACTTTTTCACTTTTTTTGACGCACTCCGCTATTGAGAAAGTTCCAAGACTTAGGAGGAGCGTAGTTTTTTGCAGGAGAATCAAAAATTATCTAAATTTGTATCTATGAATAAAAAGATTGTCATTATCCCGACTTACAACGAAATCGAGAATATCGGGAGAATCATAAAAGCAGTGCTTGCACTCGAAGGCGGGTTCAATATTCTTGTAATAGACGACAGCTCCCCCGACGGAACTGCCGCTGCGGTTAAGGAACTGATGGCCGTTTTCCCCGAAAGGATATTCATTATAGAAAGAGCCGGCAAACTCGGGCTCGGAACTGCGTACATTGCCGGTTTCAAGTGGGCCCTGGCCAACGGCTACGACTACATCTTTGAGATGGATGCCGATTTTTCGCACGCACCCGAAGACCTGCCCAGGCTTCTGAGTGCCTGCAGGGAGGGCGGAGCTGACCTTGCCATAGGGTCGAGATACTGCAACGGAATCAGCGTGGTAAACTGGCCAATAGGAAGAATTCTCATGTCGTACTGCGCTTCGATTTATGTGCGTACAGTTCTGGGATTCAAGATTTATGACAGCACGGCCGGCTTCTTGTGCTACTCAAGAAAAGTACTTGAAACAATTAACCTCGATGCAGTCAAAATGAAAGGCTACGGATTCCAGATTGAGATGAAATATTCGGCAAGCGCTCTGGGATTCAAGATTGCCGAAGTGCCTGTGATTTTTGTGAACAGAAAGGAGGGAACCTCAAAAATGTCCGGAAGCATATTCGGAGAGGCCTTCTGGGGAGTAATCGGCCTGCGTCTTCGGAAAATCCGCCCCGCTTCAAAATAATTCTCCGCTGCCTTAATCCCGGCCAAACAAGGCCCGCTCACTGCCTGGGCCAAGAAACCACTCCCAAGCAAAGCGTCCCAGTGCAAACGGATGATTCGCTATATCAGTGCCAGGGAGATGCGACGGCGATCCAAATCTACCCCCAGGACTGAGACTCTCACCTGCTGATGCAGTTTTACCACTTTCGAGGGGTCGGTAGCACCGCGGGGGCCCATCTTGGAGACGTGAATCAGCCCGTTCTCGTGAAGACCAATATCCACGAAGGCCCCGAATGCAGTAATATTGGTTACTATTCCCGGAAGTTCCATCCCTGGTTTGAGGTCGGACAGTTCCCTGACATCGTCGGCAAAAGCAAATGCAGAAGCCTGCTCGCGAGGGTCGAGTCCCGGTTTGCGAAGTTCTGCGAGAATGTCCCTTATTGTGGGAAGGCCAAAATCTCCCTCAACGAAATCCTCTGCCCTAAGCTTCTGACACAGAGCCTCATTACCCACCAGCTGCGAGACGGTCACATCCAGAGAACGGGCCATCTTTTCCACTATATGGTAGGCTTCGGGGTGAACTGCTGAATCGTCAAGAGGGTTCTCTCCCCCTTTTACTCGAAGGAATCCGGCGCACTGCTCAAAGGCCTTGGCTCCGAGACGGGGGACCTTGCGAAGTTCTGAGCGGGAGGCAAAGGGGCCGTTGCTGTCGCGATAACTCACTATATTCGAAGCCAGCGAAGGACCTATTCCTGCAACATAGGAGAGAAGATATGAAGATGCCGTATTGAGATTGACACCGACTGCATTCACACAGTATTCTACCGTATTGTCAAGTTTCTCCTTCAGAAGAGTCTGATCTACATCGTGCTGATACTGACCAATTCCCAAAGACTTGGGGTCTATCTTCACGAGTTCTGCCAGAGGGTCCATTAGACGGCGGCCAATTGAAACTGCCCCTCTTACGGTGACATCCTCGTCGGGGAATTCCTGCCTTGCGATCTGGGATGCTGAATATACCGAAGCCCCGTCTTCGCTCACGGTCCATACGGAGCAGGATTCGGGAAGCCCTGTCCTGTGCAGGAAATCTACAGTCTCGCGGCTAGCCGTGCCGTTGCCTACTGCAATGGCTTCGATATGGAATCTGCCGACCATCTCGAGGACTGAGGACATGGCCCTGAGTTTGTTGTTCTGAGGAGGATGCGGGAAGATGACCTCATGATGGAGAAGTGCCCCCTGTTCGTCGAGACAGGCTATCTTGCAGCCGTTGCGGAACCCAGGGTCAACAGCCATCACCCTCTTTTGTCCGAGAGGAGGCGAGAGGAGAAGTTGTCTGAGGTTATCTTCAAAAATTGCAATTGACTCGATATCAGCCTTTTCCTTGGCCTCGCGAAGAACTTCCCCCGAGATTGAAGGGTCGAGAAGCCTGCGAACGGCATCGTCGGCAGCTTCACGAATCTGCGCTGCGACGGACTCCGAAGGGTAGCCCATCTGACGGCAGTATTCATAATAAACCTTTGAAGAGCATCTGTCAGGGTCGGCATCTATGCTTACAGACAGAAAGCCTTCGCCCCGGGCTCTCAAGACTGCCAGCAGTGAATGGGCCTGCACTTTCTGAACAGGGTAGGACCATTCGAAGTAGGAACGGTATTTCTGGGAGTCGGGATTGCGCTCTGCCTCCTTTGTGGAGCGGGTGCAGATACGGCGGCTGCGGTATAACCCTCGCAGGGCCTCGCGGATGGGAGCATTCTCGGAGAGCCTCTCTGCGATGATGTCCCGGGCTCCGGCAAGCGCATCTTCAACCCCGGGAACGTCCTTGCCCACAAAGCGGCGGGCTTCCGCCTCGGGATCGCGGGTCCTATGATTCCACAGAAGCTCGGCAAGAGGTTCCAGCCCTTTTTCGCGGGCAACGGTTGCGCGTGTCCTGCGCCTGGGCCTGAACGGAAGATAGAGGTCTTCGAGCTGCTGCGACGACACACAGCCAAGGATTGCTTCCTTGAGGCTGTCGGTCAGAGCCCCCGCAGCCTCGATGGTCGCAAGAATGGTTTCCTTGCGCTTCTCCATCTCGGCGAATACATCTACCCAGTGCTTTACCTCCGCAACCGATGCGTCATCCATTCCTCCGGTCTTTTCCTTGCGGTAGCGGCTGATGAAGGGGATGGATGAACCTTCCTCGAACATTCCGGCACAATTCTCTACCTGCCAGGACTTCAAACCAAGCCTTTCAGATATCCATTCAACGTAGATGCTTTTCATCGGGTCAGTGTCAAGTCATCAATCTTGGGTAAGCTGGCGGAGTTCCTTTCGGTAGGCCATCAGCAGACGGGAATTGGAGATAAAGCCCAGATAAGTGTAGTCTCTTGTAACCACAGGCAGGCGCCACGCTCCAGTCTTGTCGAACTTGCGCATCACGGTTTCAGGGCTGTCGTCAAGATATATGAATGCAGGGGGCTGCTCCATAAGGTTGAACACCTTCAGGGTATCGTATTCCGACTCTTTGAACATCAGGGGTCTGATGCTTCCGACATCCACGAGCCCCTGGAACCTGTTGTCAGAATCTACTACCGCAAGTACCTGGGCAGTGCTGGAGGCTACCTCCTCGAGGACCTGACGCAGAGTCATATCCAGACGGACTCGGGGATACTTGTCGCGTATGAGGTCGGCAGTATTGAGAAGGGCAAGCGCCGACTGGTCATTGTCGTGGGTAAGGAGGTCTCCGCTCTGGGCAAGCCTCTTGGTGTAGATGGAATAGCGCTCCCATACACGGGTGACTCCGTATGAAACAGTCGAAGCTATTATCAGGGGTATGAGAAGGGCATAACCGCCAGTAATCTCCGCAATCAGGAAGATGGCAGTCATCGGAGCCTGCATCACTCCGGCCATAAGTGCAGCCATCCCTACAAGCACGAAATTCTGCTCCGGAAGAGGATGGGGAAGGCCCAGATTATTGATGATTCTGGAAAGGACAAAGCCAGCGATGGCTCCTACGACAAGTGTAGGTCCGAAGGTTCCTCCGACACCTCCTCCGGCATTGGTGAGGGTCATTGCAAAGACCTTCAGAAAGAAGACCAGGGCAAAGAAAAGAGGTATCCCCCACTTCCCGGACAGAAGGGATCTCAGGGGAGAATTACCCATTGCCTCGGAGTCCCTGCCGTCGAGCAGCGAAAGAACAGTATCGTAACCCTCGCCGAAGAGAGGCGGCATCACCACCAGCATCAGACCGAGCCCGAGAGCACAGACACCCCACTTCAGCCATACGTTCCTGAACTTAGAGAGCTTGTCCTCCAGAAAGAGGGTGGTCCTGAGGAAATACAGCGAGCCGAAGCCGCTGACAACTCCAAGGATGATGTAGAAGGGTATGTTGGCAAAATCGAAGGGCGCAATGTTGCAGGCAAACTCTGGGCTGCTTCCCTGCAAAAGGCACGATACCACGCAGGCTGAGACCGTTGACAGAAGCAGGGGCATCATCGAGGACATCGAGATGTTGAAGAGAAGTATCTCCAAGGTAAACAGTACCCCGGCAAGGGGTGCCTTGAAGATGCCCGAGACGGCTCCCGCCGCACCGCAGCCGAGCAGAATCGTGATATTTCGGAACGACAGGCCGAAACAACGGCCAATGTTGCTGCCTATCGCCGCACCTGTATAGACTATGGGAGCCTCGGCACCTACAGAGCCTCCAAAACCTATGGTCACGGCGCTTGTGGCTATGGAGGAGAACATATTGTGGGGCTTGATCCGCGATTCGTTGCGGGAGATGGAATGCAGGACCATGGTAACACCGTGGCCTATGTCATCTTTGATGAGGAACCTGACAAGCAGGAGGGAGATGAGCATTCCCAGGCCGGGAAGCACGAAAAACCAAGCCGAAGGAAAATCAGAAGAGGACTGTGCAACAGGCTCAAAGCACCTGTGCAACAGTCCTATCACTCTGAGCAGGAAAACCGCGGCGAGACCCGAGAGAACTCCTACCAGAAGCGATAGGAGCATCATCAGGTGCTGCTCAGGCAGTTTCCTGAGGATCGTCTTCCGAGCCATACTGCGAAATGTTGTCGTCCGGAAGGGTTTCGCCTCCGACGGGTGCATCTGCGGAAGAACCTGCTACCTGCTCGTTCTCTGCATCCTCCTCGCCTTCGAGCCAGCGTTCGATGTCATCGAGGTCATCGGTCTGGACCTTGATTTTGACAAGATAGATGGCATCGGGGATTTCAACTGTCACGGCATAGAAGAAAGTCCCGTCGGGCTTGGGGTATTTGGTAAGGTCGGGAAGATAATCGTTGAAGCCTTTGGGATACTTCTCTGCAAAAGCGTCAGCAAGTTCCTTGGACATATTCTCGTAGCTGACTACGTGTCTTTTCTTATGGTCTGAGTTCATGGTATCAGGAATAAATTCGGTGCAATATTAAGTCAAATTATTCCAATTGCAAAATAAATATTACCGATATTCCTACATTCTTTCAGGAAGCTCGATTCCAAGAAGACGCATCGCGCTCTTAAGGACGTCACTGACAGCTGAAATGAGGGCCAGACGCATTGAGAGCAGATTCCGGTCGCTTTCCTTGAGGACAGGAGTGTCGTGATAGTACTGGTTGAAATCTTTAGCCAGCTCGTATGCATAATTGGCCAGCACGGCAGGGCTCAACCCGTCGGCGGCCTCCTGTATCTTCGAGGGGAGAAGACTCAGAAGTTTGATGATGCGCACCTCCTTGGAACTCGGAACGACTCCTTCGGGCACCGAGGGAACGAGCCCCTTTTCGGAGGCCTTGCGCAGAATCGAGCAGATACGTGCGTGGGTGTACTGAATGAAGGGGCCGGTGTTACCGTTGAAGTCGATGGACTCTGCGGGGTCGAAGAGCATCGTCTTCTTGGGATCGACCTTGAGGATGAAGTACTTGAGAGCTCCGAGTCCTATCTGGCGGTAGAGAGTATCCCTCTCCTCCTCTGGCAGGTCGGCAAGCTTTCCGGATGCCTCAGAAGTGGCCTTGGCCTGAGCGTACATCTCTTCAATGAGGTCGTCGGCATCGACCACAGTACCCTCACGGCTCTTCATCTTTCCGTTGGGGAGCTCGACCATACCGTAGCTGAGATGATAGATTCTTGAAGCCCACTCGAAACCGAGTTTTGCAAGGATGAGCTTCAACACCTGGAAGTGATAATCCTGCTCGTTACCGACTACATAGACGTGGGAGTCTAGATTATTTTCGGCAAAACGGCGTTCGGCAGTTCCGAGATCCTGGGTAATGTAAACAGAGGTTCCGTCGGAACGCTGCACTATCTTGCGGTCGAGTCCGTCGGAAGTGAGGTCGCACCATACCGACCCGTCTGGATCCTGTACAAATACACCCATTTCCAGGCCCTTGCGGACAAGTTCCTTCCCGAGAAGATAGGTGTCGTGTTCGTAATAGGTCTTGTCGAAACTGATACCCAGGGCCTTGTAGGTCTGGTCGAACCCTTCGAAAACCCAGTTGTTCATCTTCTGCCAGAGGGCGCGGACCTCGGGGTCTCCGGCCTCCCAGTCAACGAGCATCTTGTGGACATCGTCGATGACCGAAGGATTCTCCTTTTCCATCTTGGCATACTCGACATAGCAGTCGCCTACGAGGTGGTCGCCTTTCTTGCCGGTCGATTCGGGGGTGGCACCGTTGAAACGCTTCTGCCAGGCATACATCGACTTGCAGATATGCACGCCGCGGTCGTTGACAAGAGTGGTCTTTATGACCTTGTTGCCGGCGGCGCGGAGTATCTCTGACACACTGGCTCCGAGGAGGTTGTTGCGGACGTGACCCAGATGCAGGGGCTTATTGGTGTTGGGCGAAGAGAATTCGACCATTATGGTCTTTCCGGTAGAGGGCAGCTGAACATTGTCACCCTTCTCGCAAATGGAGCTGAGCTTAGAGGTCCAGAATGCGGGCGAGAGGAGTATGTTCAGAAAACCTTTCACGACATTGAATCCACCGACCTCGGAGCAGTTGGCCACGAGCCATTCGCCTATGGCTGTTCCGGTTGCATCGGGTGAGGTGCGGGATATCTTCAGCAGGGGGAATACCACGAGGGTGTAGTCCCCTTCGAATTCCTTGCGCGTAACTGTAAGTTGCAGGCTCGAAGCAGGAATCTCCGCTCCGTAAAGGGCAGAGACGGCTTCGGCAGACTTGGAGAGTAGAAGTTGTTCTGCAGTCATGGTCTTATCCGAGGTAGGTCTTCAGGTGTTTGGAAGCGGCGGGTTTCTTGAGCTTACGTATGGCTTTTTCCTTAATCTGGCGCACACGCTCTCGGGTAAGGTCGAGACGCTCGCCTATCTCTTCAAGGGTCATCTCCTGGCAGCCTATCCCGAAGAAACTGCGTATGATTTCACGCTCGCGGGGGGTCAGGACCTGGAGGGCCCTGTCAATCTCGGTGCTGAGCGATTCGTTGGTAAGCCCCTTGTCGGCCATAGGGGAATCATCATTGGGAAGAACGTCGAGCAGACTGTTGTCCTCGCCCTCCACGAAGGGGGCATCGACGCTCACGTGACGTCCCGAGACCCTCAGCGTATCGGCAATCTTGTCCTTGGGGATTTCGATCATCTCGGCGAGTTCCTCGGCCGAAGGCTGGCGCTCGTTCTCCTGTTCGAACTTGCCGAGGGCCTTGTTGATCTTGTTCAAGGAACCTACCTGGTTCAGTGGAAGACGGACCACCCTTGACTGCTCGGCCAGAGCCTGAAGTATTGACTGGCGAATCCACCACACGGCATAGGAGATGAACTTGAAGCCTCGGGTCTCGTCAAACTTTTCGGCAGCCTTGATAAGCCCGAGATTGCCTTCATTGATGAGGTCGGGAAGGCTCAGGCCCTGGTTCTGGTACTGCTTGGCAACCGATACTACGAAACGGAGATTCGCTCTGGTAAGTTTCTCAAGTGCCTCCTTGTCACCTTTGCGGATACGCTGGGCGAGCTCGACCTCTTCTTCGGGGGATACGAGTTCTTCGCGTCCGATTTCCTGGAGATACTTGTCCAGAGAAGCGCTCTCGCGGTTGGTGATGGATTTGGTAATCTTTAGCTGTCTCATATGCTTGTATAAAAATATTGTCGCAGCACGGCAGTGCGGCTGCGACAATCATAAGGGGGGATATCTCAGCTCGGCAGTGCCTACTCGCTCTTGCCGAATCCGAAGTATGAACTGCGTCCCGAGGCGTCGATGCCTTCAATCATCACGGTGCGCTTGCTCTTCTTCGCAATATCGACAACGTCGGAAGGTTTCGATACCGGCTGGTCATTGACATACAGGATGATAAGTCCGTCGCTTCCGCCAGCCTGGGCAAACTTGCCGTTGCCTGCAGAAACCACCTCAACTCCGAACTTGAGCCTCAGTTTTGCGAGTTCTTCCTTGTCGAGAGCCCTGAGCTTTGCGCCGTAGAAGGCAGTGGTACCATCCTCGTCAACGGTTCCGTTCTCTGTGGACGAGGCCTGAAAAACCACCTCAAGCTCGAGTGTCTTGCCATCGCGCAGGACTTTGGCCTTTGCCACATCGCCGGGATGGTAACTGTTAACCTTTTCCTGCACTGAAGAAGTGCTCCTGATTTCGGTGGAATCGATTGAAACGAGGATGTCTCCCTTCTTGATTCCGGCCTTGTCAGCCGCGCCGCCCTTCGAAACTTCCACAATATATACGCCGTTGAGCGAAGAAAGTTTCATCTCTTTTGCCAATTCGTCAGTAACAGGGCTCATAGTAATTCCCAGGCGGGCTCTCTTGACAGAGCCGAAGTCGATCAGATCGCTGACAATCTTCTTTACGATATTAGAAGGGACCGCAAAGGAATAACCGGTATAAGAACCTGTGGTTGAAACTATTGCAGTGTTGATACCGACAAGCTTGCCAGCCTTGTTGACAAGAGCGCCTCCGCTGTTTCCGGGATTGACGGCGGCATCGGTCTGGATGAAGGATTCAATCTTGAATTCGCCGTCATAGTTGGGCATGGAGCGGCCCTTTGCACTGACGATACCGGCGGTGATGGTCGAGCGGAGTTCCTCGCCAAGAGGGGATCCGATTGCAAGCACCCATTCTCCGAGACGCAGGCGGTCGCTGTCGGCGAACTCTATTACAGGGAGATTGTCGGCTTCGATCTTGATGAGGGCCACATCGGTGGCAGGGTCGGTCCCGATGACACGGGCCTCGAAGGTCTTGTTGTTGTTCAGGGTCACCTCAACCTTTGAGGCATTGGCAACCACGTGGTTGTTGGTCACAATGTAACCGTCGCTGCGGATGATGACACCCGAGCCGCTGCCCTGCTGCTCCCTCTCGCGGGTCCTGGGGGTTGACTCGTCTCCGAAGAAGAAGCGGAAGAAGGGATCCGCCATCTGATATTGCTGCTGGGTCTTGATAGTTACCTTGACAAACACTACTGCGTCCACTGCGGTTTCGGCCGCATAGGTAAAGTCGGGATAGTCAGATTGTGACAAATTGACAGTGCGGTATGACGCAGCCACTTCGGACTGGTTCTCCGCGGAGTTCTTCCCCGAATTGGGGACAGACATAGCAATACCGAGCGCTGCAATGCTGCTCAGAGCAATTGAAGAAATGATTGTAAGCAC
>JAQXJU010000050.1 GCA_029009115.1 Bacteroidales bacterium
CTCTTCTTTGTATAGTTTCTATTGTTCTTAGCTTGATCCGACACTCTGATTCCTAATTAAAGAAATCGACGCTCTCGAATTTTCTTGATTCGGTACTATTGCTTGTACTTTTCCTTTCAGTCTTTTCAATGAGCTTTCAAAAAAAGGCGTTAAAAAAACCGGCCCTCGCAGACCGTATCGCCTCCCCTCGTTCGGGATTGCAAAGGTACACACTTTTTTTTATTCTCCAAACTTTTTTCAAAAACTTTTTCACTTTTTTTGACGCACTCCGATATTCCGCATCGCACCCTTACAAGGTGGAAGGTCTCCGGAGGAGAGCAGCCGTCGCTCAGAGGCAATATATATAAAAAGAGGATGACCTGAAAGTCACCCTCTTATCTTTGCAAGTAAGAGAATCGGTATCCTACATCATTCCATCACCCTGCATTGCAGGTGCAACAGGATTTTTCTCGGGGATGTCAACCATTCCACATTCGGTGGTGAGGAACATTCCGGCAACAGATGCTGCGTTCTCAAGGGCAACACGTGCCACCTTGGTAGGATCGATAACTCCGGCTTCGTACATATTCTCGTACTGTCCGGTGCGGGCATTGAATCCGAAGTCATCCTCAGCCTCGCGGATTCTGTTGATGATGACAGAGGCATCCTCGCCTGCGTTGGCGGCAATCTGACGGAGAGGCTCCTCAATTGCCTTGGCAATGATGTGGATACCTGTGGTCTCATCTTCGTTCTCTCCGGCGAGATTCTCGAGAACCTTTACGGCACGGATGTATGACACACCGCCACCGGGCAGATAGCCTTCCTCAACCGCAGCCCTTGTTGCATTGAGAGCATCCTCGATACGGTCCTTCTTCTCCTTCATCTCGACTTCGCTTGTAGCGCCGACATACAGGACGCCCACGCCACCGGCCAGTTTACCGAGCCTTTCCTGAAGTTTCTCGCGGTCATAGTCGGACTTGGTGGTTTTGATCTGGGCACGAATCTGCTCTACGCGGTCGTTGATAGCCTGTTTGTCTCCTGCACCGCCGACGATGGTGGTGTTCTCCTTGGTGATGGTAACCTTCTCGGCAGAACCGAGCATATCGGGAGTCATATTCTCGAAGGTGAAACCGCGCTCTTCGCTCACGACGATTGCACCGGTCAGGGTTGCGATATCCTGAAGCATCTCCTTGCGACGATCGCCGAAGCCGGGAGCCTTGACTGCCGCAACCTTGAGGGCACCGCGAAGACGGTTCATCACGAGTCCGCTGAGAGCATTTCCGTCAACATCCTCGGCAATGATCAGAAGTTCCTTGCCGCCTCTTGCGATGGGCTCGAGAACGGGCATAATATCCTGGATATTGCTGATTTTCTTGTCGGTGATGAGGATGGAAGGATTGTCAAGAACAGCTTCCATCTTCTCGGTGTCGGTCATAAAGTAAGCGGAGATGTAACCGCGGTCGAACTGCATACCCTCGACGACCTTGACTTCGGTCTCGGTGCCCTTGGCCTCTTCCACGGTGATGATTCCGTCCTGTTTCACCTTTGACATAGCGTCGGCGATGAGCTTGCCGATGAATGCATCGTTGTTGGCGGAGATTGTCGCTACCTGCTCAATCTTGGAGTAGTCGGAACCGACCTTCTTGCTCCTCTTCTTGAGGTCTTCGACGACTGCGGCGACCGCCTTGTCGATTCCCCTCTTGAGATCCATAGGATTGGCACCGGCGGTAACATTCTTGAGACCCACGTTGATGATGGCCTGCGCCAGCACTGTTGCGGTGGTGGTACCGTCTCCGGCCTGCTCGTTGGTCTTGCTGGCGACTTCCTTCACCATCTGGGCGCCCATATTCTCGAAACGGTTCTCCAGCTCAACCTCTTTGGCCACGGTTACACCGTCCTTTGTGATCTGGGGCGAGCCGAACTTCTTATCGATGACGACATTGCGCCCCTTGGGGCCGAGAGTAACCTTGACCGCGTTTGCGAGAGCGTCAACTCCGTTCTTCATCAGAGAACGGACTTCCATATCGTATTTGATTTCCTTTGCCATAACAAATGTAATTATTAAAGAATTGCCAGAATATCAGACTGCTTGACGATGAGGTACTTCTTGTCTTCGACAGTTACCTCGGTTCCTGCATACTTGCCATAGAGGACTTCATCGCCCTCCTTGACTTCCATAGGCTCGTCCTTTTTGCCGGGGCCTACTGTGATGACCTTGCCCTGCTGGGGTTTCTCTTTTGCGGTGTCGGGAAGATAGATTCCCGAAGCTGTCTTGGTCTCAGCCTCCTTGGGCTCGATCAGGACTCTGTCTGCTAAAGGTTTAATCATAATAATTATTCTGTTTATCAGTTATACTTAAAAAGCGCCTCCGCAAACGTGGAGACGCCTTATGTAGAATCAATGTCCGTGCCAGTGACAAATTGTCAAAGCTAATAACGGTTCAGGGGCGCGCCGGCAGTCATCTGATGAACGCGGCGGGCAACTTCGGCAAGACAGGCTGAATGCTCGGCAAGGGACTGCTCCTGAGCGGGAGTTAGCGCCTCACCCTTCTTTACGCAGAGAGCCTCTACGTGACTTGCGCAAGATGCGAGTACCGTGTCGATAAGATCCACAATAACAGTCATATCCTTCTCGACAAAGCCTCTGGAGGTAACTGCGGGCGTACCTATGCGGATACCGCTGGTCTGGAAGGCGCTGCGGTCGTCGAAGGGAACCATATTCTTGTTGACGGTGATGTCTGCCTTGACAAGTTGGGTCTCGGCAATCCGCCCTGTAACCTGGGGATACTTGCCCCTGAGGTCGAGGAGCAGGAGGTGGTTGTCGGTTCCTCCGCTGACAACTTTGTAGCCGAGGCGCAGGAATTCGTCGCTCATTGCACGGGCATTAGCGATAACCTGCTTCTGATACTCCACATACTCGGGCTGGGCTGCTTCGAAGAAGGCTACCGCCTTGGCTGCAATCACGTGTTCCAGAGGGCCTCCCTGAACACCGGGGAAGACATTTGAATCGAGTATCTGGCTCATCTTCTTCACAACACCCTTGGGGTTTGTACGGCCCTGGGGGTCATCGAAGTCCTTGCCTATAAGTATCACACCGCCACGAGGGCCGCGAAGAGTCTTGTGAGTGGTAGAAGTAACTATATGAGCATACTTTACAGGATTCTTGAGAAGCCCTGCGGCAATCATTCCGGCAGTATGGGCCATATCTATCCACAGAAGTGCCCCTACCTTGTCGGCTATGGCCCGCATCCTAGCGTAGTCCCATTCGCGGGAATATGCCGACGCTCCTCCGATGATGAGCTTGGGACGGCAGGCAAGGGCCTTTTCTTCCATCACATCGTAATCGACAAGCCCGGTATCGGGATTCAGTCCGTATGGAACCGCATTGTAGAGCATCCCTGACACATTGACAGGAGAGCCGTGTGACAAGTGTCCGCCTTGCGACAGGTCCAGACCCATAAAGGTATCTCCGGGCTTGAGCACTGCCATTATGACAGCCATATTCGCCTGTGCTCCGGAATGTGGCTGAACATTTGCCCACTCTGCTCCATAGAGTGACTTCAGACGGTCTATTGCAAGCTGCTCAATCTGGTCAACCACCTCGCAGCCTCCGTAATAGCGCTTCGAGGGATAACCCTCAGCGTATTTGTTGGTGCAGATGGAGCCCATTGCATCGAGCACACCCTGACTGACATAGTTTTCAGAAGCTATGAGTTCAAGACCCGACTTCTGTCTTTCTTCTTCCTTGCGGATGAGATCGAAAATTTGAATATCCTGTTTCATATTGTTTTAACTAGTTTTCATTTATGGCTCTGAGCAGGGAGCGGGGATTCGAGTATGGCACGTCCTGGGTCAGTTCCCAGATCATCACGCCCTTGTACCCCATGGCCTTGTACCAGTCCCGTTTCATCTTGATTCTCTCGACAGAATTGAAGGACACGCCGTTCAGAACGTGCGTTGTGACATCTCCCGGTTCGAGCTCAGGCTCGATATCGCGGTACAAGACGGTCTTCTTGGGCTCGCCCTTTGGCTGGTCCATCACCTGGCCGTAGAAGGACACGCCCGGAACAATCTTGGAATTCGGGATGCCGGCCTCCCTGTACCATTCCAGTATCCCGGCAACCATAGGCAGCGGAGTCTGGAGATGCGTTTTCGGATGGAGCTGTCCGTAGAGCATTACCGAAATGTCATCGACCGTCTCCATCAGGGCAGCACCCTGCAGTGCACATTCCTCACGCCGGGAAAGGGCAGCCGTCAGTATCGACCCCTTCGGCAGATATTTGCGCAGGCTGCGTCCGAGCGCACAGAAGTCTTCGGTGGGAACCTTCTTTCCGAGACGGCCGGAGCCTTCCCAGTCCATATCCACCCCGTCGATGGAGTTCTTGCGCACGAATGCGGCGACAGCCCTGGCATAAGCCTCGCGCTTTTTGGGATCGGTGCCCATCGTATGCATATTGATCACCGAGGCGGAAGCCCCTCCTCCGAGGGCAATCAGCAGTTCCTTGTCTTTACCGAGAATTTCCCGTACGGTCTGCAAAGCCTTCATATACTGGTCCGTGACGAAGAAATCCCCGTTTTCGTCGGGCCTCATCCCGAAAAAGTACAGCCTGTCCACGTGCCTGAGGAACTCAAGATCCATCCCGGGTTTGACCCAGGCGCTGTGCAGGTAACCGGCAACGATGAACTTACGATTCTCCGGCACCCGGTATTCGACCAGGGTCCTGGTAAGCGAACGGGGATCGGAATAGGGAACGTCATAGTTCATCTCCCAGGCCATTATACCCTTGTAGCCCTTGTCCACAACCCAGTTGCGCTTGGCCTTCATCTCATCCACGCAATTAAAGGAAAGGTCCCCTATCTTACCGGTGGAGGTGTCGCCTTCGGGGAGTCCGGGGAGTATGTCATAGTATCTCAAGGATTTCTTCCCGCCATCTCCCATTGGGGAAATGCCGTAGAAAGGGACCCCGATCAGCAGCTTGTCACGGGGTATGCCGAGTCTGTCGAAACGGAGCATCCTTTCCTGAACCTCGTAAAGCGGAGCGTGTAGCCCCTCTTTGTTCAGGGAGCTGTATATCATTATGCTGATATCGTCAACAAGGTCGAGTATATCCTTTGCCTGCTGTGCCGAATGACTGCTTGAGCCGAGGGCAGCAGTTACGAGACTTCCTTCGGGAAGACCTTCGCGTATCATCCCGAGAAGGTCCCTGAGAGCATCTGTATCCACATTCTTGCCGGCTTTCCAGTCGGTTTCCCAGTCCATATCAATCCCGTCGAAGCCGTTCTCGCGGGCAAAGCGGACCGCCGATTCGGCAAAGGCCTTGCGCTTCACCGGGTCGTCTCCCATCACGTGCATATTCGCGACCTCGGCACCGCCGCCGAGCACAAGAAGCAGTTCCTGCTGCGGGCGCATTGCCGCCTTGACCCTGGCCAAGGTTTCCATATACCCGTCCTTGACAAAGAAATTGCCCTCCTTGTCAGGGCTCATTCCGAAATAATAAACCCTGTCTATCCTGGAGAGGGCTTCAAGGTCCTTGTCGGGAGTGACGTGGCGGAAATGGACGTAACCGGCAGTCATATAGCCGGGCTCTGCGATCTGTCGGGACGAGGCTTGCGCGACGAGACAGGCCAAGGCACAGAAAAATGCCGTATAAAATCTGGTTCTCATAAGTTAAGTATTTTTTTTCGGAATTCCCAAAGCACGATTGAGGCAGCCACAGATATGTTCAGGGAATGTTTGGTTCCCCATTGGGGTATGACCACCGCGGAATCAGAAAAATCAACCACATCCTGGCGCACCCCATCAACCTCGTTCCCGAGAACGAGGGCGTACCTTGCGCCGGGATGGACGGGGAAGGCCTCCAGACTCACGGCGGAAACGGTCTGCTCCACGCTGATTATCCCGTAGCCTTCGGCCCTCAGGGATTCAACGGCCTCGAGGGTATCGGCAAAATACTGCCAGGGAACAACTTCCTCGGCGCCGAGGGCGGATTTGTGGATTTCAGCCGATGGGGGCACGGCACAGATGCCGCATAGACAAATCCGGTCAACCCGGAATGCATCAGATGTGCGGAAAACGCTTCCGACGTTAAAAGCACTGCGCACGTTGTCAAGGACCACGACGACACCCGAAGAGGGCGACTGCGCGTATCCGGCGGGGGAAACTCGGCCAAGTTCCGAACTGAGCAACTTGCGGTCTTTCATACGAGGTCCAAAGATAGTAAAAAACAACATCAGAACAATGAAAAAAGACCGGCAAGGCATCTGACGCCCGGCCGGTCATTATAGGGGAACTGCAGTCTCCCGCAATCAACCGTTCTGCCTGATTGCTGCCTGAGCCGCCGCAAGACGTGCGATAGGCACGCGGAAAGGTGAGCAGCTGACATAGTCGAGACCGATTCTGTTGAAGAAGTTGATGGAATCGGGGTCTCCACCGTGCTCTCCGCAGATACCGCACTTAAGGTCGGGCCTCTTGCTGCGTCCACCCTGGACACCGTACTCAACGAGCTTGCCTACGCCCTTGACATCGATGGTCTGGAAAGGATCGGCATCGAGAATCTTGTTTCCGAGGTAGTTACCCATAAATGTACCTACATCGTCGCGGCTGAAGCCGAAGGTCATCTGGGTAAGGTCGTTTGTACCGAAGGAGAAGAACTCGGCGGTACGGGCCATACGGTCAGAAGTAAGGGCTGCGCGGGGGATCTCGATCATTGTGCCGAAGTGATACTCGATCTGCTGCTTGAAGTTATTCTCGACCTCAACGCGAATCTTCTCGCAGTGAGCCTTCTGGAACTCAAGTTCGCGGGCAGATACGGTAACCGGAATCATAATCTCGGGCTGAGGATGGAAACCTTCCTGCTGAAGCTCTGCCGCGGCGGTGAAGATTGCCCTGTACTGAGTCTCGGCGATAAGAGGATAGGTAACGTGGAGACGCACTCCCCTGTGGCCCATCATAGGGTTGACCTCGTGGAGGTTCTCGCCTCTCTTGTCTATCTCTGAAACAGAAACTCCGAGTTCGGCTGCAAGCTCGGCCCTCTTGTCCTCTCCCTTGGGAACGAACTCGTGCAGAGGGGGATCGAGCAGACGGAACACGACGGGTTTGCCGTCCATAATCTTCATAGTTGCCTTGACCGAAGCCGTAATGAAGGGTTCGAGTTCGTCGAGGGCTGCCTTTCTCTCGTCGTCGGTGTCGCACATAATCATCTTGCGGAGCTTGGAGAGAGGGAGCTCGGAATTCTTGCCGTAGAACATATGCTCGATACGGAAGAGACCTATTCCTTCGGCACCGAAGGACAGAGCCCTTGCTGCATCCTCGGGTGTATCGGCATTGGTGCGGATACCAAGACGGCGGAACTTGTCAACTATGCTCATAAACTTGATGAAGAGAGGGTTCTCGCTTGCATCCATAGTATCGATGCGGGTTCCGTAAACAGCACCCTTGGCACCGTTCAGGGACACCCAGTCGCCTTCCTTATATACGTTGTCACAGCCGTCGAAGCGCACGCAGCGTCCTTCGAAGTCGATCTTCATAGCTTCGCAACCCACGATGCAGCACTTGCCCCATCCACGGGCTACCAGTGCAGCGTGAGAGGTCATACCTCCGCGTGTGGTGAGGATACCGGCAGATGCACGCATACCCTCGATGTCCTCGGGCGAAGTCTCCTCACGGACGAGGATAACCTTCTGTCCCTTTGCAGCGGCTGCCATTGCGGCTTCGGAAGTGAATACGAGGGTTCCCACGGCTCCACCGGGAGATGCGGGTAGGCCCTTGGCAATGACCTCGGCCTTCTTCTCGGACGAGGGGTCGAGAATAGGATGAAGAATCTCGTCGAGCTGGGCGGGAGCGACTCTCATAACGGCAGTCTTCTCGTCGATCATACCCTCGGAGAGCATATCCATAGCCATCTGGAGTGCTGCAAGTCCGGTGCGCTTTCCGATACGGCACTGAAGCATATAGAGCTTCTTGTCCTGGATGGTGAACTCGATGTCCTGCATGTCGTGGAAGTGGTCTTCGAGCCTCTTGCGAATGGCGTCGAGCTCGGCATAGACCTCGGGCATTGCGGACTCGAGGCTCTCCAGATGCCTGTTATGGTCGGTCTTGGTGGCCTCGTTGAGGGGGTTGGGGGTGCGGATACCTGCAACTACGTCTTCTCCCTGGGCATTGATGAGCCACTCTCCGTAGAACTTGTTGTCTCCGGTTGCGGGGTTGCGGCTGAAGGCTACTCCGGTTGCGGAGGTGTTGCCCATATTTCCGAACACCATAGACTGTACGTTCACGGCTGTACCCCAGTCATCAGGAATTCTTTCGATACGGCGGTATGCAATGGCCCTCTTTCCGTTCCATGATTTGAAGACGCCACCAATAGAACCCCAGAGCTGGTCTTCGGCTGTATCGGGGAAGTCAACTCCGAGAACCTCCTTGATGCGGACCTTGAAACGCTCGCAGAGTTCCTTGAGTTCGTCGGCAGTGATGTCGGTATCGGACTTGTAGCCCTTTGCCTCCTTGAGCTCGCCCATCATACGGTCGAGCTGCTGACGTATTCCCTGTCCGTCTTCGGGCTCGATTCCCTCGGCCTTTTCCATAACGACGTCGGAGTACATCATAATGAGACGCCTGTAGGCATCATATACGAAACGGGGGTTTCCGGTCTTTTCAATCATTCCGGGGATGGTGGCGGAGCAGAGGCCTATGTTGAGGATGGTATCCATCATTCCGGGCATCGAGGATCGGGCACCGGAGCGGCAGCTCACCAGAAGAGGGTCGCTTTCGTCGCCGAACTTCTTTCCCATAAGTTCCTCAGTTGCCTTGAGGGCAGAAGCAACCTCTGCCTTGAGGTCATCCGAATAACCGCCGCCGAGTGCATAGTACTCGGCACAACACTCTGTTGTAATAGTAAAACCGGCAGGAACAGGCATCCCGAGCCTGGACATCTCTGCCAGATTGGCTCCCTTTCCACCAAGGAGCTCGCGCATCGAGCCGTATCCTTCGGCAGTCTTGCCTCCGAAGCGATAAACTCTCTTTTTCATTTCTGTCATTTGTACTTCTTTTAAAAATCGGCGCGAATTTAAGACAAATCACGCAGATTACAAAATTATTAGGTTACAATAGTTTAGCGGCAAGTTCCGAAAGCTCGCTCCTTTCTCCCTTGCGCAAGGACACGTGCTGGAACAGCTTCTGTCCGGCCATCTTCTGCGAAAGGTGTGTCAGACCGTTTGACCACTGGTCCAGATAAGGCTGGTCTATCTGGAAGATGTCTCCCGTGAAAACCATCTTGGTACCTTCGCCGGCACGGGTGATTATGGTCTTCATCTCGTGCGGGGTCAGGTTCTGGGCTTCATCGATAATGAAGTAGCATTTACCCAGCGAACGACCTCGGATGTATGCCAGAGGTTCGATGAGGAGTTTCTGCCGGTTTAGCATATCTTCGATACGGCCGGCCTCTCTTGAGCCGGGTCTGAACTGTTCCTTGATGACATTCAGGTTATCCATCAGCGGCTGCAGGAAGGGGGACATCTTCTGCTTCTGGTCTCCCGGCAGGAAGCCTATGTCCTGGTTCCCGAGTATTACCGTCGGACGGGAGATGACTATCTGTTCGTACTCTTTCTCCTGCTCGAGTGCGGCGGCGAGCGCAAGGAGCGTCTTGCCTGTGCCGGCTCCGCCCGTCAGGGCCACCAGTTCCGTCCTGGGATTCAGGCAGGCGTCAAGAGCCATCTTCTGTTCGTCGTTTCGGGGACGTATCCCGAACGCCTGACGAGCCTTGCAGAGAACTATCCTGCCCAGGAATGCATCGTAGCGGGCGCAGGCAACTTCCTTGCTCTTGTCGCCTTTCCAGCGGAACTTGAACAGCTGGTTCGGTCTGGGTGCGGACGCACATCCAATCTGCTTCCATTCAAGGGAATTCCCGGGGCCGAAACAGAGTGTTTGCATTAGAAGCGGATCAAGGTCGAGGAACTGCACCTCCTTCTCGGAGTCTTCAATTTTGGTATCGTCAACCTTGTCGGTGAGATAGTCCTGCGACAGCATACCGGCAGCCTTGCTCTTGACCCTGAGATTCACATCCTTTGTGACTAGGGCGACAAAGGAGTCGGGATTGTTGTCGCGAACCCAGATGGCCGTGGCGAGAATCCTATGGTCGGGAATGTCATCAACGAACAGGTCGCGCATTTTCTCGGGGAAAGGATGATTGGGTTCGACCTTGATTTTTCCGAGTCCCTGTCCTATGGGGAGTCCTTCGCTGGGGAACACCCGCCCTGCAGTTATCCTGTCTATGTCCCGCATAAAGCCCCTTGCATTGTAGGCAAGGGCATCAGTGCCTTTCTTGAATTTGTCCACCTCTTCGAGGACTGCTACGGGAATCACCAGGTCATTGTCCTGAAAATTGCGAATTGCCTTGTGGTCGTGCAGAATCACATTCGTATCCAGCACGAATATCTTGTGTTTTCCCATATCTTCATCTGCTTATGAGTGAATCGAGTATATTCTGGATACCGGGGCCTGAGCCGGAACATATTTCAACTTTGCATGATTTAGAAGTCGGATGCCCCAGAGGATAATAAGCTACATCCTGTAGGAGAAGCTCGGCATCGGTATAATCGAAGTCTGAGTCTCTGATTTGTATAACTACACCCGGGATTTCGGAGAAAAGGACCCTTACGGGGTCGCTTGAAGAAACGGCCCTGAGAAGATCAGAAACATCGGCAAGAGCGCCTACACCTGTTCCTGTCATCGAGTCGAGAGCCGTCAGAAGTCCACCGTCTCCCACCCTGCAGGCGCTTAGCAGAAGACCGTCTTCGACGAACTCGCGCACTACCTCGTAACAGTCTCTGAAATAATCGGCGCAAGTAAGCTCGGGGGCCCTTCCCCCGCCGGGAATGCCGAGAGCCTGGTTTAGAAGAGAGCCTCCAAGATGATAGTCAACGGTATCGAAGGGTATGTAGATAATCCAGCTGTTAAGATCGGGGACGAGCTTGCGGGGACAGCTCAGGCCGGTTCCGATTACGGCATCCCTCTTCTCTGCGGTATAGTCAAGGTCTTCTTCGGCTTCGGAAGGATTCTTTGAAACAAGAGGTACGAAATCGACCCCCAGGCTGTCAGAGGGGAATTCTGCCTTGTACGAGAGCAGGGGCAGCGACAGGGCGTCGAGGCAGTCGGCTGCCTGCATCACCGATTCGTAGAAAGCTGCCATATTGCCCATACGAGAGTCATTCCACCGCCAGATAGCCTTTACAGAGAGGTCTTCAAGGCGGAAATGACCTTTTCTGGGGAGCAGTTCAAGCAGAGATGCGGCTATCTTCTGGGTTGTGTATGCCCCTGAAAAGAATGTGGGGAATTCACGTATGGTCTTGCGGGTGAGCGAAAGATACTTGCGTATTCTGTCGGGATTGTAGCTGAATGCCACAGGCATAGGATCGATGGATTCATCTACGAAGACCTGGCCGGAAGCCCCGCCTGGAGGGCAGGAAGGCAGGCTCCCCCTCAGTAGTTCAGAAGGGGTGAGAGCCTCCAAGACACCGTCGATAACAAACGACGAATCAAATATGTTTTGCTTCTTTCCCATATCAAAATCGTGTAAAAATAACTAAATTTGAATTCAGTTGCAATATGGAATTTACTGATTCAAGATATGGGGAACTCATCACCGAACTGTTCGGCAAGCACCCCAGCGTTCAGAATGCAGGCTTTACTGCAGGCGCTTACAAACCGGGAATAGAGGCGATGTGCGCCTTTGACGATGCTCTTGGCCATCCCTGGAAACTGTACCCTTGCATACACGTGGCCGGGACCAACGGCAAGGGATCGGTATGCTCGATGCTTGCAGCCGCCCTTTCGGCACGAGGACTGAGGGTCGGGCTGTACACCTCACCCCACCTGAGGGATTTCCGCGAGAGGATGAAGATTGTTTCCGGGGGAAGATTCAGCTGCATCTCCAGAGGAGAGGTATGGGATTTCCTTCAGAGCGCCCCCACCGACGGGCTGTCTTTCTTCGAGATTACTACAGGTATGGCTTTCAGATGGTTTGCCGACAAGAAGGTGGACATTGCCGTCATCGAAGTCGGGCTCGGAGGGCGTCTTGACAGCACCAACATCATAACACCTGCCCTCAGCATAGTGACTTCGATAGGCCTGGACCACTGTGCCCTGCTTGGGGGCTCCCGCGCTGAGATTGCAGCGGAAAAGGCAGGAATCTTCAAAAAAGGAATCCCGGCACTCGTATGGGGGCACGACTCAGAAACCGACCCCGTCTTCGAAGGAGCCGCCACCAGGGCCGGAGCTGTCCTTCACTATGCCGAGCCCTGCACGGCCATTTCCGGAATGGACCTGAAGGGACCCTGCCAGGGGGTGAATCTGGGAACTGTGCTATCAGCGCTGAGGCTGCTCCAAGGAGAGGTTTCCGACGCCCAGAAGGATGCTATCTGCCGGGCTGGAGCAATCACCGGGTTGCACGGAAGGTGGGAGACCCTGTGCAGGCAACCCCTTACCATAGCCGACATCGGGCATAATCCCCAAGCTCTGGCGGCAAATTTCAGCAAACTCAAGGGATACGGCAGACCCCTTTCAATAGTATATGGAGTGATGGCCGACAAGGACCTTCCCGGAATCGCTCCCCTGTTTCCTGCGGATGCAAGGTATTACCTCTGCGCCCCTGCCACCAGCAGGGCAATGGGAGCGGAGGAACTTCTAAGGCGTCTGCAGGAGCTGCGTCCCGAGCTTGATCTTCGGGCCTGGAACAGCGTAAAGGAGGCTGTAGAAGCGGCAACAGGCGAGGCTGAGCCGGACACTATTGTTTACATAGGAGGGAGCACCTTCGTGGTCTCGGAAGCACCATTCGCCCTGTAGTGCGGGGCGTAGAACGATTCTATACTCGGTGCAGGCACACTGAAGCGTCCCGGCACCGTTACGAAGAGTTCCTCCTCGACCACTGTCTTTTCTTCAGGGAAAACGTCATACCAGTATTCCGTCTTGTCTGCAAGCACATTTCTGTATGCATTTACTGCAGTTCTGCCCGAGAGTTGCCGTACAGGCTGCATCGACGCGGCCCGAGGGGCGGTAAGACGCACGAAACTGCGATTCTCGCCGCTGCTGAGCGCATACACGGCAATCAGCTTGTCCCCTGTCCGGAGAGGACTTCCCTCCCGCACGAGTTCTCTTCTCCCGTCGGGAAGAACACGGAAGTACGAGCGTTCTACAGTAAAACCATTGGCCGAGGGCCGGACCTCTTCCAAAGGCAGAGAGCCTTCGCAGCTGAGCACAAGGACCTTAGCGCCAAGAGTCTCCTCAGAGGCATCAAGCACAGTCGAGACAGCCTCAAGGAAAGCAGGGTCGCTCCCCCACTGCTGACTTTCCTTCTGGGCCATCATCCAGAGCCGCACACCCTCGGCAACTTCCTTTGCCTGAGGGATTCCGGCATAAGAATCAAGCAGACCAGCAAGCAGGGAGTGGGCATAGAGTTCGCTTTCGAGCAGGCCCCTCCAGGGCATAACGGCATTGGGGAAATACCACCCTCCCCAGGGATGGGGCTGGGCATATTGCACAAGGGATGCGGCATCCAAGGAGGCAGAGCGCTCCAGGCGTGAGGCGCTTACGGGGCGGCGTGTCCAGCTGCGGGCAAGAGCAAGCCCCTCGCTAGAGGATGCAAGTTCCCTCAGGGTCAGAGCTCTGCGGGCCTTGGCGAGAATCATCCCCCTCAATCCACGACTGCTTCCAGGAAGCAGGTATTCCCGAGCCGACTTCCGGAATTCGAACATTCTTGACGAATCGGCCTCATCTGCTTTGAATTTCACCTTGGGATACAGTGACCTTACATACATATATTGCCAGTCGCTCAGGCGGTGACAACGCCAGATGGGTGCGGAGGGGCGGCTGAACTGAGACTTGTCAAGATAGCGTACAGCATCAGGAACAGTAGCCGCAAGTGCCTCATCCAGGGCAAGTCCACGCCTTTCCATACGGGCAAAGCGTTCGAGCACAAGGGCTGTCAGAAGGGGCGACGAGCCCATCCCTTCAAACCAGCTGAAGCCTCCGTCGGCGCGGTGGCAGGAGACAATCTTCGCGGCAGCCGCCTTGTCGTCAAAATCACAATCACCTCCCAGCGACCTTGCAAGAGCAGCGGCATAAAGGGCATCGGTGAGGCTGACCAGATCTTGAGCCGATGCCGAGACGATTTGGGGCAGGGCTTCGGCAATCATCTCCCTCAACGATATTTCGCAAAGAGTGGCAGAAGCGCCATCAAAATACACGAAAGACTCACGCAGGGTCCTGACAAGGGCTTCCTTGTCTTCGCCTGCCATCAGAATGGCAGAGTGAGACTCACAAAGCCTCTCAACTGGTCTCTGGACAGGAATGATGTCGAAAAGTGCATCCCCGGCACCATCTTCGCTCTGGAAATCAACAAGAACCGAAAGATTCTCTACCTGAGGGACAGTTATCGGGGCATCTACGGCCAGGCGTCCGCCGGCAGGAACTTCGATACTGCGCCTGAAGTTCAGCAGAGGAGTCTTGTCACGGTAGTTCTTTCCATCAAAATAACTGACGCTGAGCAAACCCCTGACAGACCGCCCGCTGCTGTTCGACAGCACGGGGCGCAGGCACAGACTGTCAGAGCTGAATACCGTCTGGGGGCGGTTGAGTGAAATCTGAACGGGTATGCTCACGATCATCTCTCTACGAATTGCCGAACTATGCATCTGCTTGTCGTGGGCAAAGACCTGGACAACAAAGGTCGAAAGCTTGTCGGAAGACTCTACCGCGAACTCGGCATTGCCGTTGGAATCGCTCAGGAGAGCCGGCTCCCAGCATAGACTGGTCGAAAAGTCTTCGCGCACCATTCCGGACTCGATTTCATTCAGCCTGTCGAGAGAGACTACAGCCGCATCCTCCAGGGCTTCGGCCGAATTATCCTTGGCCGCATACATCCTTGAAAGCCCGACAGATGCGCCTCTGACCTGCATGAAGGGCTTGAGAGCGGACCTTCCGTAAGAGAAACAGTAATGTATATCAGCCGCGGCTATTCCGGGGGCCGGGACAGGGGCCCAGCGGTTGGGAAGCAAAGACTCGCTGGCCTTGTCAAAAACACTCACAGCGCATTGGACACCGGGTGAGGTCCTCACTGCGAAACGGCTCTGGCTGCGGGGAGCGCTCAAATCGGTGAAACGGGTGAATTCCAAGGGCAGGGACAGGTCTTCGCGGCTGCGGCTCACATTGCGGGTATAATGAAGAAACTCCCCTTCGCAGACATACATAAGGTCTATCCTGATTTCGTCGGGCCATTCGCTTTTGTATTCGAATCCGACGGTCTGCAGCGAGCCCTTCTCTGCTCTGCGTCCGCTGAGTGTCACGCTGCGGGTATCGAGAAGTTGACCCGAAGGCCCAAAGACCTCGGCCACAGCCCATACGGGAGAGCCTGTGTGCCCGAACTGAATGGCAGCTTCCTCTCCCGAGGGGATTCTGAAAAGTGACTTGACATCAGTCCCAAGGCTTTCGGAGCCGTCTTTGATGTGCAGAACGTCGATACTTCTGCTGCTGCGAAGGGCCTTGCCGGAGGCAGTGGTCAGAGTAGCATCCAGCCTGACTGAATAGAGAGCTTCAGGGAAAGAGGAGAAATCCACTTCGAGTTCACTGAGAGCAGCGGCATTACCTTTCCTGAGAACGGTTCCCCCCTCGTCCATAAGGGTCCATACTGCTTGAAGTGACGGATGCTGCGGCAACTTGATGCTGAAGTGCCCCACATCCTCAGAGAGCATAACTGCGTAAGCCTGCCTTCCGGGAAGTTCCAGACGACCCTTGCTGCGGTTTGAAAGTGAGATTCCGGCAGGGAACCATTCACTGACCGACACGTTCCTTGTGAACTCGAAGGTCTGCCCTCCTGTGTCAACGGCTCTGACTTTTACGGGGTAGCGGGAGCGGGAACCGGCCGTGAAGCTGATGCAGAAACGCCCGTCAGATGAAGGTCTCAGTTTCCCCGAAAGGGCCGGTTCAAAGCCTTCAACGGAGTATTCCAGCGACATCGACGAAAGAGGCACTCCGGCAAAGGAACGAAGAGTTCCCGTGAGTTGCACTTCGTCTCCGGGAAGATAATGACGAGTGTCTTCATCCCAGATAAGGTCAAACTCCGGAAGGATGAAATCGCCGACACTCACCAGTGTCGAAGCCAGAATTATCCCTCCCTGACGTATCTGTATGGAGTAATTGCCGTTGCGTTCTGTTCTTTCGAGCAGGAACGAGGAATACACGGCGCCGAAGGCATCGGTTTTGAGAGCCTTTTCGGCAAGTTCCTTCCCCCTGGGATCTGTAAGAACCGCGCTCAGTTCAGTCCCTTCGGGAATGGTATGACGCGACTGCCTGCCCTCGCAGAGTATGGCCTTGAAGTGGACTGTCTCTCCGGGCTTGAATGCCGCCTTGTC
The DNA here is from genome assembly GCA_029009115.1 of Bacteroidales bacterium. Classification (GTDB taxonomy): domain Bacteria; phylum Bacteroidota; class Bacteroidia; order Bacteroidales; family UBA932; genus Cryptobacteroides. The sequence continues at coordinate 16,377 of JAQXJU010000050.1, forward strand.
GGTGAGAACGAGGCAAGTGCGAGGCAAAGCGCTGTCGGAAGAAGAAGCCGGTTCCGATTTGAGAAGGGTCACTTCGGAGCTTCTTCTGAGACGGGAACCATCCCCGGTGCAAAGGGCGGAGATACTGCCGTTCACTTCGACCCCGAGAGGGGTGAAGACATCGCAGAAGCAGAATTCGGGAATGCGGGTTACTTCCTTCCCCGAAGGGTCCTTGAGTATCAGGTCGGCCTGCTTCACAGGCTCTCCCGTTTTGGAATCGGCCAGATACACTCCAATACCCGAAGCGGACCTGCGAGCCACGAGAGAAAGCGAATTGCGGCTGAAGAAACTCTCGGACGAAACGCGGCCCGAACTGCAACGGACCAGATAATCTCCGTCGTCCATCGGGGGCAGTGCAACGCTTATTGTATCGAAGACGTAGAAACTTCCGGCAGGGTTGTCAATCTGGGTACTGAAGACTTTCTTACGGGTATCTTCGTTCAGTATGGACAGTTGTGCCTTGTCAAGATTGCGCAGCGACAGTTCAATTGTTTCGTCGCGGACATTGATTCTTATCTCTGACGCTTCCAACTCCCGGGCAAGCTGCCTGACTCTCTTGCAGCAGGCTGCCAGATCTGCTTCTCCTCCCTTGAAAGATGCCTGAAGGGCAAGGAAGTCCTCACAATCATTTTTAAGCGCAATGTAGTCCCCCACAGAGGGCCTCTTTGAAGAATCCAGATCATTCTTTTTGAGCAGCAGAAGTTCTTCCTGCGCAAGAAGAGAGGCGGCAGAGCCTTTGTATCGGACAGCGTAGGACTGGAGTTCTTCGCGGCTGCTCCTTGACTGCCAGAAGTCCCAAAGGGCATTAGCAGGATAGCTGTCTTTCACGAGTGCCGGCAACTGCTCGCGCGTATAATCGTCTCCCCCCTTCAGGGCAAGAGCCCATAGTGCAAAGTGAAGGTCCGTTTGCAGAAGGCCGCGCAGCACTGGGGCAAAGCAGGCATTCCCGGGCAGAAGGCTGTAGAAAGCGGGATTATGCTGCTGGGACATAGCGTCGTGGTGATCACGGACAAAGGCAGAAGCCTGCCCGACAGATTCATACTCAAGACGATATGCAAAGCCTGCAATCGGGGATGCGATTCTGTCAGCCTCTTTCTTGAACTGCTCATGGGACGATTCCCTGAGTTTCCAGTTGGAAGCTGTCTTCAGACGGCAGTACTCCCGGGAGGCATCGTACCAGTCCCAGTATAAGCCTTCAGAAGATGCCTTGCGGCGTATCTTTTCAAGAACGCGCATGCCATCCCCTACGGCATCGGCATTCTGAGCGGAGCGGTATTCTTTCCAGAGACGCTCAAGGCTGTGGCCTGACTCATCGCCCGGCAGGCCGCCCTGCAGCGGTGTAGCAAAAAAAAGCGCTGTAAGAATTGCAATTATTCCTTTCATCGTCCTACAAATTTACTATTTTTGCCTGCGCTAACCAAACTGCAGACAGATGATATCGCTACTCCTATGTATGGCTGCTCTCGTGCTCGGATACTTCCTGTACGGAGCATTCGTAGAAAAAGTATTCCGCCCCGATTTCAAAAGGGTCACCCCGGCTCTGAGCAAGACCGACGGGCTTGACTTCGTTCCTATGCCGACCTGGAAAATCTTTATGATACAATTCCTCAACATTGCCGGCACGGGTCCCATCTTCGGAGCCATAATGGGCTCTCTGTTCGGGCCTTCAAGCTACCTTTGGATTGTTCTGGGATGTATTTTTGCCGGGGCCGTCCACGATTACTTCTCTGGAATGATATCCATACGCAACGGAGGATGCAATCTTCCTGCCATAATAGGAGAGCAGCTCGGTAACGGCACAAAAAAGGCTATGATGGTCTTCGCCACGACTATGCTCCTGCTGGTTGGTGCCGTGTTCGTATTCAGCCCTGCAATCATACTCGGAGACATCACTTCGGGCGGCACAGCCTCCTCGGTGAGAATTTGGAGCATAGTGATTCTCCTGTACTATATGCTGGCCACCTTCCTGCCCATAGACAAACTCATAGGCAGGATTTATCCTGTCTTTGCCGTTGCACTGCTGTTTATGGCGGCGGCTCTTTTCATCTGCCTGCTGATAAAGTGGCCAGCCAGTCAGATGGAGCTTTGGGACGGGCTTGCCAACCGTTCGCCTCAGTCGGGGTCAATATTCCCTTATCTGTTCATCACAATTGCCTGTGGTGCAATAAGCGGATTCCACGCTACCCAGTCTCCTATGATGGCCAGATGTATGCGTAACGAAAAGTACGGACGTCCCGTCTTCTACGGCTCGATGATAGTAGAAGGTATGGTTGCTCTTATCTGGGCTGCAGTGGCATCTTACTTCTTCTATGGAGGAGGAAACGTCGAGATGGGAGCCGAAGGTGTAACTGCCGCACCCGCTGTCGTGACAACAGTATCGAAGCACTGGCTTGGAGCCCTTGGAGGAGTGCTTGCAATTCTCGGAGTGGTGGCCGCCCCCATCACAAGCGGAGATACAGCCCTGCGTTCAGCAAGGCTTATGCTCGCCGAAGCCTTCAAACTCGACCAGAAACCTATGCGAAACCGTCTCCTGATAGCCATTCCCATCTTTATCGGAACAGCACTTCTGCTCTGGTTCAGCATTGCCGATGCCGACGGATTCAATACCATCTGGAGGTATTTCGGCTGGGCCAACCAGACACTTGCGGCAATCACCCTGTGGGCAATCACAGCCTATCTTATGCGCAAGCGCAAGGGCTTGTACTATCTTGTGGCGCTGATTCCGGCAGTCTTTATGACTTCGGTATGCGCGACCTTTATCTGCACCGCCAGAATAGGCCTCAACTTACCGGCAACCGCGACCCCTTGGATAGGAATCGCGATTGCAGTAGCGGCTCTTGCCGGTGGTGGACTTATGAGGAGAAAAATCTCGCGGGAGAAGACTATCTGACCACGACCTCACTGCGGTCTGGCCCTACCGAAATGATTCGGACAGGGCAGCCTGTCTGCTCCTCTATGAACTTGACATAGTTCTTGAATGCCTCGGGGAAGTCCTCGTAACGGCGGACGGAACATATGTCGCTCTTCCAGCCCGGGAACTCGGTATAGACGGGTTCGACTTCTTCTTCAAGCCCGTAGGGGAGATGGTCATACACCCTGTCTCCCACCTTGTACGACGTAGCCACCTTAATGGTGTCAAAGTCATTCATCACGTCTGACTTCATCATGATAAGGTCGGTAACACCATTCATCATAACAGCGTACCTGAGAGCAACCATGTCGAGCCAGCCGCAACGTCTGGGGCGCCCGGTCGTAGCACCGAACTCACGTCCGACCTGTCTGAGCTGCTCACCTGTAGCGTCGAAGAGTTCTGTAGGGAAGGGGCCGCTTCCGACCCTGGTGCAATATGCCTTGAAGATTCCGAACACCTTGCCTATCTTGGAGGGGGCAACCCCGAGACCAGTGCAGGCACCTGCCGTCATAGTGTTTGACGATGTCACAAATGGATAGGTTCCGAAGTCGATGTCAAGCATCGAACCCTGTGCACCTTCTGCAAGAATGGGAAGGCCGTTCTCAAGACAATTGTTCACAAGAATCTCGCTCTCGACAAACTTGAAGCGCTTGAGAGACTCTACGGCTGCAAGCCACTTCTGCTCGTATTCGGCAATGTCGAACTCGAAGCCGGGATACAGGGCAAGCATATCAAGGTGCTTCTTCTTGAGTGCCTCATACTTGTCGCGGAACGAAGGCGAGAGAACATCGCCGAATCGCAGGCCGTTGCGGCCGGTCTTATCCATATATGCAGGGCCTATCCCCTTGAGAGTGGAGCCAATCTTGGACTTCCCCTTTGCAGCTTCGGAGGCTGCATCAAGCATCCTGTGAGTAGGGAGAATAAGATGTGCCCTTCTGGCGATTACAAGCCTTTCGGTAATATCCCCGGCTTTTGTTTCGATCTGGGATATCTCTTCCTGAAGAATTACAGGATCTACCACGACACCGTTGCCGATGATGCTGATAGTATTCTCACGGAAGATTCCGGAAGGAACAGTATGGAGCACAAAACTGTCATCGCCCCATTTAAGTGAGTGTCCGGCATTGGGCCCGCCCTGAAAACGTGCTACAACCTTATATGACGGAGTCAGCACATCGACGACCTTTCCTTTTCCCTCGTCACCCCACTGGAGCCCGAGAACGACATCAATTTTGTTCTTTTCCATATTGTGCAGATTAGGCGGGCCAAATTTACACAATCCGCAGGACAAAAAGAAATCAAATGTCATTCCTGCTTGCGTGGTTATTGCGGAATTGCTGGGCGAACTAAAAAAGAGGCCGGCCCTTTTGGGTCGACCTCTCTATTTTTAACAGGATAATCCTGCTACTGAGCCTCGATGATGACGGCCCTGTTGAGTTCAGGAGTATCGAAGATGTCGTTTCCGCCATTGGCCTTGACCTCGAACTGATCCTCGCTCATACCATACTTCTCGGTGAGGAGCTTGTAAACGTAATCAGCACGCATCTGGGAAAGCTTCTGGTTGCGACGCTTTGAACCTGTCTTGCTGTCGGCATTTCCGCTGAGGGTGAACTTGACGTTCTTGCCATGGCTCATGATGGTCTTCACGACATAGTCGAAGTGAGCGGCCTCCTTCTTGGAGAACTTGGCCTGACCAATCTCGAAGTAAGCAACCATAGGGCTGGAAAGAAGGCTCTTGATAAGGTCGCTGTTGTCGTTGATACCCTTTGAGACCTCGTTCTTGAGGTTGGCATTCTCGGCAGCGAGTCTCTTTGCCTCAGCTTCAGCTGCTGCTCTTGCAGCATCAGCCTTGTCCTTCTCGGCCTGGAGAGCCTGCTTTGCAGCTTCGGCTGCAGCGGCTGCGGCGAGTGCAGGGGCAAGGGTGGTGGAAACGCGGGTGAAGTTGTTCACACCGAAGTTGTAAGCAAGACCGACGGTTGCAGAAACGATACCGGCTACACCGGTGCTGCCGAACTGCTCACCATGGAGAACAGTTCCGCGAAGGTCAACGGGAATAGAGAACTTGGAGTTCAGACGGAAGTTGTTGAGCAGACCGAAACCGGCTCCAATGTCAGCTCCCTGCTCGCCTACGAAAGCGCTGGCGTGGAAGTAAGGAATGCAGTTGTAAAGCCTCTCCTCCTTGTATCCCCAGAACTGGTTGCTGATGTTCCAGAGGAAGTCGGCGTGAATCTGATGATTGCTTACACGGTTGGGGTCGAGTTTGTTGACAGCTGACTTCCAGCCCTCGTAACCGGCACGTACACCGAAGCAGGGGTCAAACCACTTTCCGAGGTTGATGTCAAGTGCAGGGCTTACGCCACCGCCACTGGGATTGTCATAAACGAAATCAATACCGCCTCCGACACTTACGAACCAGTTGTCGAGGAACTTGTTGGTCTGATAGGCACCATACTGGATGTTGCCGTTTGCATCTCTGTTGGTCTCCTGAGCGAAAGCGCTTCCGCCGAGAACAAGGACAGATGCCAGAACTAAAGCTTTAATTTTCATAATGATTAATGATATTTAGTTGTTATCTCTCTGTCGAAAAGGCAAAATACACCGCAAAGATAACCAAAATTTTCAATCTACAATGACTTATCAACAAATATTTGAACAGGTCCGCACGTTATCAGATGGTTTCGAGAGCCTTGGCAGGCAACCATCCGCGACGTCCGTCAGCAATCTCGATGCTTATCCATTCACCCACCTCATCGGTTTTCACCACCTTGGTACCCTCGTGCAATACGAAAAGATCCTTGGAGGAATCGGCACCCGGTGAGCTTTTGACCGAGCATACCGGGACCATCACTATCGCGGAGTCCGCCCTGGTGGCATCGTTCTTCTGGCTCAAGGCACATGCAAAACTCAGGACGAAGAGCAGGAAAGCCACTATCGATGAGTAGAAGCCACTGCGTCTGACTCCCCCCGTCTTCGAAAGGAGGAAAAGCAGAAGCATTGCAAGCGCCAGAGCGAAAAGTACAAGGGATATAGTCGCCCAGGCATCAGAGGACAGACCTGCCCTTAAGCGGCGTATCCAGGTCTTGAGGAAGAACTCGGGAACGGTTTCGATGCGGTCCTGAATAAACTCATTGGCATAAGCGAGGTTGAAAGAGGCATCCTTGAAGGAAGGGTCAAGTTTGAGGGCCCTTTCGTAATTGAGTATCGCCCTGCCGTACTGCTCGGCCTTGAAGAAGGCATTTCCAAGATTGTAGTACAGCTCGGGAGCAGCGACACCGAGCGACTCAAGTGAAGACCAGGCCTGCAGGGCCTCGTTCCAGTTTCCGCCGGTATAGGCAGTGACTCCGGCATTCCAGAGCGAGTCGGGGTAGGCAGATGCCGCTTCGGCACAGGGTGCTGCACCGGCAAGAATAAGGGTCAGGGCAAGTGCAGCGCCGGCAGACTTTCCGGGTTTGCGTTTCATAGCTGAATCGAGAGCAGAAATAACAGATACGGATTTCTCATAATGGCTGTTCATCTCCGAGCGGTCGCCGGATGAAGAATAGCGGGCGAACTCACAGGCCTCAAGCAGCGACAGGAAGTCGCCTGCAAGGCCTTCGCTGACCGAACTTGCGATGAGCCTCTCGGAAATATTCTCTTTGCTGAGGTCGAAGGCATTCATCCCCAACTTGTCGGAAACGAAGCCCAGGAGAGCTTTGTGCAACTCTTCGTAGAAGGCCGAATAAAGATTCTCAGACAGATAAGATGCGGCCTTGGAGAGTCTGCGCCGGGCCATCTTTGTAGCCGCGCGTCCACGGCTGGCGACAACGTCGGACCGGAGTGCCGAGGCCCTGCGCGCAAGCAGATACACTAGTACGGCAAGAAGCAGCAAAGCGGCAGCCAGACCCCAGAACAGAGGAGAAAGAACAAAGAAACGTCCTCCGCCCGAGACGAGTTTCGGGGCTTTGGTAACTATGAAACGAATATCACTTCCCAGATCGCGGACATCCTTTCTGAGCACACCCGGGGCGCTTGCCTGAGTTTGGGCAGAAGAAAGCTCAGATTCGTTTCCACGGGCTACGTTGAGCGGAATCTCCTGAGTGCTGAGCGTCACGTACTTGCCTGCGGAACTGTCGTAGTATGAATATTCGACGGGAGGAATGACAAAACTACCGTAACTGCGTGGAATAAAGGGATATTCAAAGGTCTTGCTGCCCGAGAGGCGCCCCTGGGTCTTGTCGGAGTTTTCTGTCACCTTCACATCGTACACGTCGAAATCCGGAGGGAAACTGACCTTCGGAGCATCGAGCATAGACACATTACCCTTGCCTGAAACGGTTATTTTAAGGGATGCAGCATCGTGGGTCTTGAGGCTGTCACGGCTCAGGGAGGCGCTGATGCGGAACTGGCCTACGCCTCCGCCGAAACTGCCCGGAGCTCCGGCAGGAAGAGGGCTTACCCTGAGGGTGAGGGCAGGAGTGGATATGCGCTTGCGGACAGTTCGGTAGTCATCCTGAAAGAATGAATCGAAGATGCTTCCTGTCGAGGTCCTGGGAGCTCGCACCATCACCTGGCATACCATCTCGGCGGGATCTATGATTATCGCTCCCGACTGCTGGGGGATAAGGGTATAACTTCGCAGGAGGGCGGCATCATAAATCTCGTCACCGACCTTTTCGCGATTAAATTCTATGTTCTTGGGAGCCTGAAGTTCCTGACTCCAGAAGCCATTGAAACTTGGAAACTTGACATCTTCGAAACCGGCCACGCTCACCCTTGAGTATAGTTTAAGGGTCGCGGTAATAGGCTCGCCTACAACTACTTTGGAGCGGCTCAGGGTGAGCCTCAGGAAAAGGTCGCTGTCGTCAATGGCGCCGGACGACGCTATGTCACGGTTTCGGGACTGCCCCGGGGAAGCAGAAGAAGACTGGCCGGAGGAATTCTTGGAAGACACTACCTCGATGCTGTGCGAGCCCGACACTATGGTCTTTCCCTTCACTCTGGCACTGGCTGCAGGCAACTGGAACGTCCCTGCCCTGCGAGGCATCAGCACATAGGTAAAAGTAGTCTGGGAGGATTTTGTGCGCTTGCCGTTGATGATGCTAATCGAAGTTGAACTGCCTTTCTGAGGGCCCCAGACCAGGGTAAAGGCATCTGAGGGCTCCCATTCGATGTCGGAAGGTGCATTCTCACCTTCGACAAGGAAGGTCACATTGAATTGCTCGCTGTCGGAAACAAGCGAGGGAGCCTGAACCTTGATTTCGGTCTGGGCAAAAGCCTGGGCAGCCAGGCCCAGTGCAACGGCGGCTGATAGTATCTTTTTGAGCATCTCTTACCAATTCTTGTCTTTCTGCCTGGACTTCAAGGCCTCAGCCTTCTCCTTGTTCACCTTTTCCTGGGTTTCCTTCTCTTTGGCCTGAATGGCACGCAGCATTTGCTGGGCCTGCTGGGGCGAAATCTGAGGGCTGTCCTGAGGCCGGTTCTGCCTGTCCTGAGGCTGATCCTGAGGCGGGTTCTGTTTATCCTTATTGTCCTGGTTATTCTGGTCGTTCTGGTTATCTTGGTTTTTCTGGTTATCCTGATTATCCTGCTGCTGATTCTGCTGGTTCTGCTGGTTTTTCAGCATAAGCTTGGCATAGATATAGTTCTCCTTGGCATCAATATCAGCAGGATTCAGCAGCAGAGACTGCTTGAAAGCCTCGACGGCCGAAGCATAATCCTGACGCTTCAGGGCATTGTCTCCCTTGTTGAACCAGCTGTCAGCGCAGTACTCGCTGCCCTCGGAGAGTTTTGTAGCCGAATCGAAGTACTTCTCCGCCTCTTCGTAACTTTCCTGGCAGAACAGGTCCGAGGCAAGGTTATAGTTGGCCGCAAGCGAGAGCGAATCCTTGACGAGAGCCTTGCGGTAGTCAATCTCAGCTTCCCTGTAATTCTGCCTGCGATACTTTCTGTTGCCCGAACGCAGCTGCGAGCGGTCGGCCTGGGCATAGGCGGCCAGCCCAAGCAAGATGCAGAACAGAAGCAATGATGTCTTTCTCATACGAACAATCTCTTTTTGTGCCTGCGTTCACCAATGAGCATCTCAAGAATGAACAGGGCCAGGGCCAGAGCGAAGAAGTACATATACTGCTCGTCATATTCTTCGAATACGACAGACTTGAACTTTTCCTCTTCCATTCTCCTGATGTCGTCGATAATAGGGTTGAGGCCGAACTCTTCATTACCTGCGTGGATATAGGCCCCGTTGCCCTCGGAAGCCATCTTCCGGAGAGTTACCTCGTCGAGCCGTGTTACCACAATGTTCCCGTCATTGTCCCTGAGCAGTTCACCATCCATCGGGATGGGCTGACCCTGGAGCGAGCCGACACCTATGGTATATACCTTTATACCCATTTCGGCTGCCTGCCTTGCTGCATCAACAGGGTCATCCTCGTGATTCTCTCCATCTGTTATCACAATAATGGCACGGCTCTTCTCGCTCTGGATGCTGAAACTCTTGGCAGCAGTCAGAACGGCATCGCCTATCGCAGTTCCCTGAACCGGCACCGACTGGGTGCTTATTGAATTCAAGAACATCTTGGCAGATACGTAATCTGTCGTGATAGGGAGTTGCACGAAAGAAGAGCCTGCAAACAGAATCAGGCCGATACGGTCGTCCTGAAGACGGTCCACGATTCGGGAGATGGCAAGTTTTGCCCTGCTGAGCCTGTCCGGGGAATAGTCCTGTGCCAGCATCGAGTTCGACACATCGAGGCAAATCATAATCTCGGCACCTTTGGCTTCCCTCTCCTTGAGGCGAGCTCCAATCTGGGGACGAGCCAGACCTATGACAAACAACATAAAGGCCAGGCTGTAGAGACATATCCGGACCCAACCCTTTGCCCCCGACCACGAAGGCATAAGTTCACGAACCAGGGCTTCGTCGCCGAAGCGTCTGAGACGACGCCTGCGACCGGCTCTGACCAGGGCATAAATCAAGGGAAAGAGCGGAACGGCAAGCAAGAGCCACAGGAATTCAATATTTGCGAATATCAGCATCTCTTCTAAGGCAGTCTTCTGAGCAGCAGTCGCAGCAACATCTCTGCAATAAGACACAGCAATGCGGCGATTGCATAGGTAGCGAATAATTCCTTATAGACGGGGAAGCTGTCGAGCGTGGTACGGGTCTTCTCCATCCTGTTGATTTCCGAATAAATCTCGGAAAGCTTGGTGTTGTCGGTAGCCCTGAAATACCGTCCTCCCGTGGCGGAAGCTATATCTTTGAGCAGGGCCTCGTCGATTTCTACATTGACCTGCTGAACCTCTACTCCCCAGGGGGTCATCACGGGATAAGGGGCGGTTCCATTGGCCCCCACACCTATGGTATATACCCTGATTCCGTAAGTGGCGGCTATCTGGGCGGCGGTCTGGGGCGAAATCTCACCACGGTTGTTAACGCCGTCAGTCAGCAGAATCACAACCCGGCTCTTTGCATCGGAATCCTTCATCCTGGCCACTGCGGTGGCAAGTCCGTTGCCTATTGCGGTTCCGTCTTCGATGAGGTCGGTCTGAACCTCTTTCATCAGGTTGATCAGAGTGGCCCTGTCGGTAGTCAGGGGGCACTGGGTATAACTCTCCCCCGCAAATACGACTATCCCCAGCCTGTCGGAAGGGCGCTGAGCGATAAACTCTATGGCAATGTCCTTGGCTGCGCTGATTCGGTCGGGAGTAAAATCTCGCGCCAGCATACTGGTCGAAACGTCCATTGCGAGCACTATGTCGATGCCTTCGGTGTTGACCTTCTCCATCTGAGTGGAAGAGCGGGGCCGTGCAATTGCAACAATAATCAGGCTCAGTGCAGCAATCCTCAAGGCAAAGGGAAGGTGGCGCAGCACAGACAGGACAGTGAATCCGCCGGATTTCCAGGGATACACCGAACTGACCCTCAAATGAGGCCTGCGCCCGCTAAGTTCAAGCCATATATAATGGAAGACCAGCAGGAGAGGCAGGACCAGAAGCCACAGAAGTCCGGGATACTCAAAGAACATCAGGCATCACCTCCTTTTTCATTTTCGGTCTGCTCCTTGTCGATTTCGCTCTGGTATGTCTCGGTGACAAAGCGTACTGCGCAAGGCAGAACCTTGGCATTGTCTTCGTCAGGAGCCGTAAACTTGGCAAACTTTACAAAATCGGCCTCTTCGAACAGTGATTTCAGTTCGGAATACTGTTCAGGAGTTATTTCGCCGCAAGGCTTGAGGGCATCGAAAAGTTCGGCGGTAGTCATCTCCGGGGCATCCACACCGAAACGGGAATCGATGTACTCCTTGAGGGCATCGGTCACACCGGAATAGAAGGCTTTCTGCCTCTCGGGAGCCCAGAATTTAGGGTCCCTGAACGAGTCCAGCTTGCGCAGGGCAACTATGTGCGCGGGGTCTGCGTGCGACTCGGTGCCCTTCTTGCGGGCAAAACGCCTGACAAGATACACTGCCAACACTATGAGGGCGGCAAGTATCAGCAACCCAAGGAAATAAGGCAACAGTTCCCGGAAAGTAAGCGGATATCTGATGATGCCCTTCAGCGGATGCATCTCAAAAGTGGCAGTATCTACAGGAATGGTCTTGACTTCCATTTCCGATGCCTCGAACAGGAGGGTATCGGTTTTCCCCGAGGCATACGAGAGCGCGACAGGGAGGTCTGGAAGATGATAAGTCCCCTCCTCAAAAGGAGCCAGAACTATGCTTGCCCGAATACGGTAGAACGCGGGCTGTTTCTTATTCCTGAGATTCAGGGTATCGAGTTTCCAATCCCTCACAAGGGTAAGTGTGTCGGAAGAAGCCCCGCTGAAGTCAGGAAGTGCGATTCCACAATTTCGGCCAACGGAATCAAGCACGAAACCATACTCTATCTGGTCTGCCACAAGAATGGAATCTCTTTTCTGAAGAGGCTCGATAAAGGTCTTCCCGGCAGGGATGACTCCCCCGAGAATAAGCGACAATATGATATGGAGCAATCTCATCTGGCTGCAAAGAGTGACATCAGCGCACGGACATAATCTTCGTTCGTGGCGACTTCGACATTATCTATCTTGTACCTGTTGAAAAGGCGCACGGCAGCGGCGTTAGCGTTGCTGAACCACTGGGAATAGCTTTCACGCACCGATTTGCAATCGGTATTGACCCAGGCGCTGGCACCGCTCTCCGAATCCTTTACGTGAACAAGTCCAACTGCGGGTATGCTGCGTTCCCTGGGGTCATAGATTCTGATGACGGAAAGGTCGTGACGGCCTGCGGCTATCTTCAGCGCGTCTTCGTAGCGGGGATTCCCCTGAGAATCGACATCCAGGCAATCGCTGAGAAGAAAGGCCGTGCACTTCTTCTTGAGGGCATTCGCAAGGAACTCCAGGGCTCCTCCTATGTCAGTGCCGTTCGACTGGGGCTCGAACTCAACTATCTCCCGTATGATATGCAGCAGGTGCGAACGGCCCTTCTTCGGGGGGATAAACAGTTCCACCTTGTCGGAGAAGAAGAGGGCCCCCACCTTGTCGTTGTTGAGTATTGCACTGAAAGAAAGCACGGCAGCTATTTCGGCAATGATGTCTCGCCTTACAGCCCCTGCCGTTCCAAAAAGGCCGGAGCGGCTGACATCTACCAGAAGAACGACGGTAAGTTCCCTTTCTTCCTCGAAAACCTTGACATAGGGGCTACGCAGACGGGCCGTGACGTTCCAGTCCATATTGCGGACATCATCACCCCACTGGTACTCGCGCACCTCACTGAAAGCCATTCCGCGACCTTTGAAAGCGGAATGATACTCTCCGGCAAAAATCTGGTGCGAAAGGGCCTTGGTCTTGATTTCGATTTTTCTGACCTTTTTGAGAAGGTCTGTGGCACCTTGCTTCTGCATTACGGAACTATGACCGCGTTGATAACCTGTTCGATGATGTTTTCGGTGGTGACATCCTCGGCTTCAGCCTCGTAACTGAGGCCGATACGGTGTCTGAGGACCTCGGGGCACACGGCACGCACGTCTTCGGGGATCACATAGCCGCGGCGTTTGATGAAGGCATAAGCTTTGGCGGCAAGACTCAGGGAGATGCTGGCACGGGGAGACGCTCCGTACGAAATCAGTCCCTTGAGATTCTTCAGACCATAATCCTCGGGCGTACGGGTCGCATAGACTATGTCCACGATGTACCTTTCAATTTTTTCATCCATATATACCTCGCGCACGATCTCGCGGGCACGGACTATGTCTTCGGGCTTTACCACGGCCTGGGCCTTGGGGAAGCTTCCGCTGTTGTTCATACGGACAATCATCCTTTCTTCCTCCTTTTTGGGATAGTCCACAACCACCTTGAGCATAAAACGGTCAACCTGAGCCTCGGGCAGAGGATAGGTCCCTTCCTGCTCTATCGGGTTCTGGGTCGCCATCACGAGGAAGGGCTCAGGAAGGGCATAGGTCTGGTCTCCGAGGGTAACGTGCCTTTCCTGCATAGCCTCGAGCAGGGCGGACTGGACCTTCGCTGGTGCACGGTTTATTTCATCCGCCAGAACGAAGTTGGCGAACACGGGTCCCTTGTGGACCTCGAACTGCTCCTTCTTCTGAGAGTATATCAGAGTACCGGTGATATCTGCAGGCAGAAGATCAGGGGTAAACTGGATACGGCTGAACTTTGCATCCACAGCCTGCGAGAGGGTACTGATGGCAAGGGTCTTGGCGAGGCCCGGCACTCCCTCAAGAAGAATATGCCCGTTGGCAAGAAGGGCTATCATCAGGTTCTCGACCAGGTGCTTCTGTCCTACAATCACCTTTCCCATCTCGATCGACAGGATATCCACAAACGCACTTTCCTGCTGGATCCTGTCATTCAATTCCTTAATATTTACGCTTTCCATCAATATTAGTTTTTTCGGCAATTGCCGTTTATAATCAAAAACTATACCTTTGCACGATGCGGTACAGAATAATTCTCAGCTACGACGGCGCGTCTTTCTGCGGGTGGCAGATGCAGCCCGACCGCCCTTCAATCCAGGAGACACTTCAGACGGCTCTCGGCATATTGCTCAAGTGTCCCGTCAGCATCACAGGCGCCGGGCGAACCGATACAAGCGTCAATGCCTGGCACTACGTTGCCCACTTTGACACGGCGTCAGCTATACCTGACTGCGAGCAGCTTCGTTACAGACTCAATGCCATATTGCCCGAATCTGTCTGCATAAACTCAATCGCCGAAGCAGCATCGGACTTTCACTCCCGCTTCGATGCAACAAGACGCGAATATACTTATTTTCTTCATCGATGCAAAGACCCTTTCGTTGCAAAGTATTCATATTTCTATGCTTACCCCGGTCTTGACTTCGAGAGGATGAACAGGGCGGCGCGGGAACTGACCGGGCGTCACGACTTCGCCTGTTTCGAGAAGAGCGGCTCTGACACGAAGACCTCGGTCTGCACCGTTTACGAGGCTTTCTGGGCTCCATATACCCCTGTCCTTCCGATGGTGTCGGGTATCGATTCAGCCGGTTGCAGAGATTACTGGTACTTCCGCATCAGTGCTGACCGTTTCCTTAGGAATATGGTGCGTGCCGTCGTAGGTACGCTGCTGGAAATCGGCCGCGGAAAGAGGGACGCCGGCAGCATCTCCGAACTCGTCGGGTCCCCGCTTGAGGAGGGTGTCACCCCTCCCAAATCGGGCACCAGGCGCTCCCTTTCCGGTGAATCCGTCCCCGGGCACGCCCTGTTCCTCAGCAGAGTTGATTATTGATTAAACCTGTGCTCAATTCTTTATTTCAAAGCGCAGTTTTATCGAGACGGTCACAAGAACCGAGAACTCTATCCAGCATAGTTTCTCGCAGATACAGGGAAGGTATGTCTATGCAAGAGTGTTTTGGCGTATAGGCAAATTCAGAAAACACGCTTCAGTCAACCACAGTTCGTTCGATATGTAGCAAAAGAAACCCGAAGCCAGACGGCTCCGGGTTTCTTAATACTGAAAGTGCAGGTCCTTACTTGATCTTCTTGTAACCGTAGCGGGCCTCTTCAGCGAGGTCGAGTTCGATCTTCATCAGACGGTTGTACTTGCAGATGCGGTCGGTACGGCTCAGGGAACCGGTCTTGATCTGACCGCTGTTGGTAGCGACTGCGATGTCGGCGATGGTGGTGTCCTCAGTTTCGCCGGAACGGTGCGAAGTAACGGTGGTGTAACCGTTGCGGTGAGCCATCTCAATAGCGTCAAGTGTCTCGGTAAGAGAACCGATCTGGTTGACCTTGATGAGGATGGAGTTACCGGCACCCATTGCAATACCCTTCTCGAGGTACTTGACGTTGGTTACGAAAAGGTCGTCACCTACGAGCTGGCAACGGTCACCGATGGCCTTGGTGAGCTTCACCCAGCCTTCCCAGTCCTCCTCGCTGAGACCGTCCTCAATCGAGTCGATAGGATACTTGGTAATCAGCTGCTTGAGGTAGTTGATCTGCTGGTCGGTCGAGAGGCGACGTCCGCGGGGATCCTTCTTCTTGCCGTCCTTGAGCTGCTTGTAGTCGTAGTAGAACTTGCCGTCCTCGCCCTTGAAGCAGAACTCGGAAGCGGCGCAGTCCATAGCGATGGTAACATCCTTTCCGGGAACGTATCCGGCCTTCTCGATAGCCTCGATGATGCAGTCGAGAGCGTCGTTGATACCCTTCAGTGCGGGAGCGAATCCACCCTCGTCACCTACTGCGGTGCTGAGTCCGCGACCCTTGAGAACCTTCTGCAGGGCGTGGAAAACCTCGGCGCCGATGCGGACGGCCTCAGCCTCGGAAGATGCTCCGACAGGACGGATCATAAACTCCTGGAACGCGATGGGAGCATCGGAGTGGGCTCCTCCGTTGATGATGTTCATCATAGGGACGGGCAGCACGTAAGCGTTGGTGCCTCCGATATAGCGGTACAGGGGAATGTCGAGGTATGCAGCAGCGGCCTTGGCAACGGCAAGAGATACACCGAGGATAGCGTTTGCACCGAGATTGCTCTTGGTGGGAGTTCCGTCGAGATCAATCATAGCCTTGTCGATGGCCCTCTGCTCGAGTGCGGACATTCCGATGATGGCAGGAGCAATCTTCTCGTTGATGTTCTGGACAGCCTTGAGGACGCCCTTTCCGCAGTAACGCTTGGGATCGCCGTCACGCAGTTCGAGAGCTTCATTCTCACCGGTGGATGCTCCTGAAGGAACAGCCGCGGTGCCGATAACGCCAGACTCGAGGACAACTTCTGCCTCAATGGTGGGATTTCCTCTGGAGTCGAGGATTTCCCTTCCTGTAACTTGGATAATTCTCATAATAATAAAAAGTTATACGATTTGTCTCTGAATTCTCCATCACGCTGAGTGAACGGAGTCTGAAATCCGGCGCAAAAATACAAAATAAAAACAACAATTCATTGATATTCACGAGGGATTTTTCAGATTGAAAAAACGGAAAAACTGACTATATTTGCAAATTGGGTTCAGAAGGCCCCAACAAAATTGTAAACTATTAAAAAACGACGATATGCTGTTTTCAATCCTTCAGGCCGGCGGGGCCGTTGATGCCGTCGAAGCCGTTGCAAGCCCCCAGGTCGAGACCTACACCCTGATTGAACTGGCCGCCAAAGGAGGCTGGCTGATGATCGTGCTCCTGATTCTGTCGATTCTGGCCATCTACATGTTCGGAAAGAAGTGGTGGATGATACGCCAGGCCGGACAGATAGACAAGAACTTCATGAACGACATCCGCGACTACATCCTTCAGGGTAAAATCAAGTCCGCACAGGAACTTTGCGCCCACTATGACGCTCCCGTGGCAAGGATGGTCGAAGCCGGAATCGTTCGAATCGGAAGACCTCTGTCCGACATACAGACGGCTATAGAGAACGTAGGAAATGCCGAAGTCGGAAGGCTCGAGAAGGGTCTCCCCTATCTTGCGACCATTGCCGGCGGCGCTCCTATGATAGGATTCCTCGGAACCGTCACAGGTATGATCAGGGCTTTCTTCAATATGGCCCAGGCCCAGAACAACGTTGATATCACCCTTCTGGCGAACGGCATCTACGAGGCTATGGTCACGACAGTGGGTGGTCTGATTGTCGGTATTCTGGCATATTTCGGATACAACTTCCTCACCACCAAGGTGTCCTCAATCGTTTATTCGATGGAGAGAGCCACAATCAAATTCATGGACCTGCTCAACGAGCCCTCAGAGTCATAAGCGCACAACGGTATGGCACTAAAGAGAACACTGAAAGCTGATGCATCGTTCTCGATGTCGAGTATGACCGACATCGTGTTTCTGCTGCTCATCTTCTTCCTGGTGACCTCGACTCTGGTCAATCCCAATGCCCTGAAGCTTCTGCTTCCGAAGAGCACGGGACAGGTCGGGGCGAAACCCATCGCCAGCGTCTCCATCAAGGACTGGGGAGACGAGCGATTCACCTACCATATAAACGGCAGCCAGACACCCACTGATGCCGCAGAACTCGAGGACGTGCTGGTAAGCCTGCTGCAGAGCGAAGAGGAACCCACTTTCTCGATTTATTCAGACGAGACCGTACCCATCAAGGAGATAGTCTCGGTAATGAACATAGCAAAGAGGAACCACTACAAGGTAATACTGGCGACCCAGCCGGAGTAATTAATGAAAGAGCCGGAATTGTAAATGAAGGAGTATCAGCGCAAACGGCAAAAACAGGAGAAGAACTCCCTGCTGACGGGCATCACACTGACGGTGCTTGCCCACGTCATTGCCGTGATTGTCGCCTGCAGCTCGGGGTTCAAATACCTCGACCCTCCCCTTCCGGACACTTCCTTCGTACTTGACTTCATCGAAGCCGAAGACCTCGTGCCCACCCCCGAAAAAAAGGGACGGCAGCCCAAGGCCGACGAACCGGATCTCGAGAAACCCATCGAACTTGTGCAACAGAGCAAGTCGGAGTATGTGGCCCAGAGGCAGAATCTTACGCCGGACTCGGCAGCTGACCCTTTCGGAGATGTGGAAGTCCCCCAGATCAGCGAGGAACCCAAGCTTGACCCCAGGGCGGCCTTCCCGGGAATGGCCCGAAAGGACACAAGCCTTACCGCCCCCCACGCAGCCGAGGAAGCTCTGCCCGAGTTCAAGGCAGGGCAGAGCGACGGGAATGCCGCAAAAGCCAGAGAAGACGGAGTGCCCAATGCCAGGGTCAAGGGACGCAGCACGCTAGGCACAATGCCCCGGCCTTCATATTCAGCTCAGGAGAGTGGCACGGTCGTTGTCAATATATGGGTCGATCAATACGGTTCAGTCCGCAAGGCTCTGCCAGGGGCAGACGGCACCACCGTTACCGACAAGGCACTCTGGAACGCCGCCCGCAACGCGGCAATGAACACGAAATTCAATATGGACGCCGGCGCACCGGCTCTCCAGGAAGGTTCAATAACTTATATTTTCAAACTAAAATGATGACGTGAGTCATCGAAAGACAATGGACAACTTCAAGAAAGAAGAAAGAGGTGGATACACCTCTGCAGGAAGAAGGCTCAGACCCAGCAAAAGGTCGATGGCGGCATCCTCAAGGAACGCAGAGCCTGTTTACAGCAGCAAGAGCGGACGTACATCCTACGGCGAGAGCCGTCCGGAACGTTCGCAGTACAGTGAGAAGAGGAACTTCGGCGCGAGTCGCAGCAGCCGTCCTTCAGGAGAGGGTCGCCCCTCGACTTACGGTGAGCACAGGCCCTACGGTCAGAGCCACCCTTCGGCAAACGGAGAGCACAGGTCCTTCGGTCAGGGCCGCCCTTCGGCAAACGGAGAGCGCAGGTCCTTCGGTCAGGGCCGTCCTTCGGCAAATGGAGAGCGCAGATCCTTCGGTCAGAGCCGTCCTTCGGCAAACGGAGAACGCAGGTCTTTCGGTCAGAGCCGCCCTTCGGCAAATGGAGAGCGCAGGTCTTTCGGCCAGGGCCGTCCTTCGGCCCCGGGGATGAAAAAAGCCAGAAGGAACCCTGCCAGCTTCAACAAATCATCGGAAGACGGAATCAACCGTATGATCAGCCGCAGGCCCCAGCTCAACGGGGAAGTTCCTGCCGGACAGGTCCCCGAGATGATTCAGGAAGAAGTACGCCTCAACAAGTTCATAGCCAATTCTGGCATTTGCTCCCGCAGAGAGGCTGACACTATGATTCAGGCAGGTGTAGTCACGGTCAACGGCGAAGTGGTAACCGAACTTGGAACAAAGATAAACGTTTTCAACGACGAAGTCCGCTTCAACGGTGAGCGTCTCAAAGGCGAAGAGAAGGTTTACCTCGTGATGAACAAGCCCAAGGGATATGTCACCAGTGTCAGTGACCCTCACGCAGAAAAAACCGTAATGGACCTCCTGAAAGGATGCTCCGCAAGGGTATATCCTGTAGGAAGACTTGACAAGGGAACCACCGGAGTGCTTATGTTCACCAACGACGGCGAACTTGCCGAAAGGCTCACTCATCCTGCCTACGACAAGAAGAAGATTTATCAGGTGATACTTGACAAGCCCCTCAGCGAGGAAGATCACACCCGCATTCTCGAGGGCATTGAACTCAGCGACGGCCTGGTCAGCGCAGACTCGCTCGAATTCATCGACGAAGATGACCACCGCAAGCTTGGAATCGAGATTCATTCCGGCAAGAACCGGATTGTCCGCAGAATATTCGAGTCCTGCGGTTACGAGGTACGCGCCCTTGACAGAGTTTACTTTGCCGGGCTCACCAAGAAAGGTCTCAAGAAGGGTGAGTGGAGATTCCTCACAGAAGCCGAAACCAATATTCTCAAGATGGGGGCCTATCTGTAATGCACAAATCAGGCTTTGTCAACATAATAGGCAATCCCAATGTCGGGAAGTCCACGCTGATGAACGCGATGGTGGGCGAAAAGCTTTCCATCGTGACCGCCAAGGCTCAGACTACACGGCACAGGATTATGGGCATAGTCAACGGCGACGACTATCAGATAGTTTATTCGGACACTCCAGGGATACTCAAGCCCAACTACAGGCTCCAGCAGAATATGATGAACTTCGTCAACGATGCCATCGGAGACGCCGACATTGTTCTGTATGTCACCGACACCGTTGAGAATGCCGACAAGAACGCCGACTACGTTGAAAAACTCTCGAAACTGGACTGCCCCGTAGTGATAGTGGTAAACAAGATTGACCTCAGCACACAGGACAAGGTTCTGGAACTTATGTCCAGCTGGCAGGCCAAAGTGCCCCGGGCAACAGTGATTCCGGCTTCGGCAAGCGAGAAGTTCAACCTCGACAGCATCTTCAAGGCCATACTCAAAGACCTGCCAGTCAGCCCTCCCTGGTATGACAAGGACACATTCACCGACAGGAATCTGAGGTTCTTCGCTTCAGAAATCATTCGCGAAAAGATACTCCTTAATTATAAGGAAGAAATCCCCTACTGCTGCCAGGTGGAGATTGAAGCCTTCAAGGAAGGAGCGCAGAGATACGACATTTCGGCGATAATCTATGTAATGAGGGACTCCCAGAAGGGCATCCTCATCGGAAACCGAGGTTCTGCCCTCAAACGAGTCGGAATGCAGGCCCGCACAGATATGGAGGAGTTCTTTCAGAAGAAGGTGTTTCTGCAGCTGTTTGTAAAAGTGGATCCCGACTGGAGGGAGAGCCGCAAGGAACTCCGCAGATTCGGATATGAAGAATAAAGCTATATGGACGAAGAGAAGATAATGACAGAGGAAGAGTTCACCGACGATGAAGCCCCCGTGGATGAACTCGAAGGGCAGGAGGAATCGGGTAAGTTCAACAAACTGCTCGAAGCTGACAGCCGCAAGTTCAAACTCTCCGGAATGTTCAGGGAATGGTTCCTGGACTACTCTTCCTATGTCATTCTGCAGAGGGCAGTTCCACACATCGTGGACGGACTCAAACCCGTACAGCGAAGGGTACTCCACGCAATGTTCCGTATGGACGACGGGGCCTACACCAAGGTTGCCAACATAGTCGGTCAGGCTATGCAGTATCACCCTCACGGAGACGCATC
Organism: Bacteroidales bacterium; assembly: GCA_029009115.1. GTDB lineage: Bacteria > Bacteroidota > Bacteroidia > Bacteroidales > UBA932 > Cryptobacteroides. Next base: position 37,308 of record JAQXJU010000050.1, read on the forward strand.
AATACTCGGCGCCCTTGTGCAACTAGGGCAGAAGGGGCTCACTGTTGACTGTCAGGGTAACTGGGGAAACATCCTCACAGGCGACAGCAACGCCGCACCCCGTTACATTGAGGCCCGCCTTAGCAAATTTGCCAAAGAAGTAGTCTTTGACCCTGCAATCACCCACTGGATGAACTCTTATGACGGGCGCAACCAGGAGCCTACCGAACTGCCGGTGAGATTCCCTCTTCTGCTTGCCCAGGGCACAGAGGGTATAGCCGTTGGTATGGCCTCAAAGATTCTGCCACACAACTTCAACGAACTGCTCGACGCTTCGGTAGCCATACTCGAAGGCAAGGAATACGAGCTCTACCCCGACTTCCCCACCGGAGGATATGCCGACTGCTCCAAGTATCTTGCAGGCAAGAGAGGCGGAAGCGTAAAAGTCAGGGCCAGGATCGACAAGATTGACAAGAACACGATAGCAATCACTGAGATTCCCTACGGGAAGACCACCAACATCCTGATCGAGTCCATACTCAAGGCCAAGGAAAAGGGCAAGATAAAAATCAAGAAGATAGACGATATGACGACGGACCACGTCGAAATCATCATCCATCTTCCGAACGACGTGTCGCCTGACAAGACCATAGACGCCCTTTACGCCTTCACCGACTGCGAATACAACATCGCGCCCAATGCCTGCGTCATCGTCGATAACAAGCCTCAGTTCCTGAGCGTCAACGAAATACTTGAGTACGACACCTTCCATACCCGGGATCTTCTGATGCAGCAGCTCCAGTTGAAACTTGACGGACTGGAGGGCAGCTGGCACTATCTCTCACTCGAAAAGATTTTCTTCGAAAACAGGATATACAAGATTCTGGAGCAGGACCAGAAAAGCTGGGAAGACCAGTTGCAGGATGTCCTTGACCGAATGCAGGAATACTCGAGCCTTCTGAAAAGGGCAATCACGATGGACGACATAGTAAAACTCGTCGAGAAGCCTGTCAGGAAGATTTCGAAGTTCGACTCCAAACAGGTGGACGAGAAGATTCTCTCCATCGAGAAGGAAATGGCCGAGGTCCAAGACAACATCGCCAACATAACAAGGTTTACCAAAGACTGGTTCAAGTCCCTGAAAAAGAAATACGGCAAGGACTTCCCCCGCCACACCGAACTTACCGGCTTCGAAAGCATCGCCGCAACCAAGGTCGTTAGCAACAATGCCAAACTTTATGTCAACAAGGCCGAGGGTTTTGTGGGCATTGGCCTCAAGAAGGAGGAAGGGGTAGAATATGTCTGCGACTGTTCCGACCTTTCGGAAGTGATAGTCATACTCAAGGACGGGCGTTACCGTATTTCCAAAGTCAGCGACAAGGAATTCTTCGGCAAGGACATACTCTACGCCGGCATCTTCAACCGCGGCGACAACAGAACCATCTACAACGTCATCTACCGCGAAGGAAAAACTGCGCTCTCTTATGCCAAGCGATTTGCGATTACCTCGGTCACCAGGGACAAGGAATATGACATCACTCAGGGCACAGCGGGTTCGACCCTGCTCTGGTTCTCGGCAAACCCCAACGGCGAGGCCGAGACAGTAAGGATTCAGCTCAGGCCCCGGCCCAACCTCAAGAAGTCATCGCTTGAATACGACTTCTCGACCCTTGCAATCAAGGGAAAGGCATCGAGGGGGAACCTGGTAACCAAGAATCCCATCCAGAGAATCACGATGAAGTCCAAAGGGGTATCGACCATTGCCGGCAAGGACATCTGGTACGACCCCGACATCCAGAAGTTAAACGACGAGAACCGCGGACTGTACCTCGGCCAGTTCGACACTTTCGACAAGGTGCTGGCCGTATTCAAGAACGGCAGCTATTACACGACATCCTTCGACCTTGTCAACAGATATCAGGGCGATCTGCTCCTGATTGAGAAGTTTGACCCGGCGAAGACCTTCACGGCCCTCTACTGGGATGCAAAGGCCAAGTCTTTCTATGTCAAGAGGTTCTCCTTCGTTCCAAGCGACAACAGCCCCTCTTCGTTCATTGCCGAGGGGGCAAAATCGTATCTGGTAGAACTCAGCAGCGACCTTCATCCCAGATACGAGGTAAGCTGGAAACTCGAAGACAAGCAGCCCGAAGTCTTCGATGCCGAAGAGTGGATTGCAAAGAAGGGCATAGCCGCCAAGGGCAAGAAGGTTGTCGAAAGGGGCGAGGTCAAGAGCGTAAGGTTCGTAGAGCCTCTCCACAAGGAAGAGGACGATATCCCTGCAGCCCCGCAGGAGCAGGTGGAGCCGGTTGAACTTGAAATTGACGATATCGTCGATCTGCCCAAAGACATCATCGAACTGAATTTTGAAGAACCAACTTTATTCTAGGATATGGTCATCTGTCTGACAGGTTTCATGGGCTCTGGCAAGAGCAGTGTAGGTAGGGCGTTGTCGAGCGCTCTCGAGTTCGGATTCACCGACCTCGACGATTATATAGTCAGGATGACAGGGCGCACCATAAAAGACATTTTCGTCAACGGAGAGGGAAGTTTCCGAGACATCGAACTCCAGGCCCTCAGGGAGGTGCTCTCGAAGATTGGAGACCGAGACTGGGTTCTCTCGCTCGGAGGAGGCACCCTTACCAAGAGCGAGGCTCAGGATATGATTTTCGGGCATTGCGTAAGCATATATCTGCGCGCCCGCATAGGAACCATCATTGAGCGGCTCAAGGACGAAGTTGACTCTCGTCCTATGCTGAAAGACAGCGCAATAGATGAGTTGCTCGAGAAGCGCAGCTGCGTGTATGGGAGGGCAGACTACATCATCGACACCGACTCCCGCCCCATAGAGAACATTGTCAGCGAGATTCGTGATTTAGTCCAAGTCTGACTTTTTGATTATCTTTGCATACTATGCAGAAAGAATGCAAATGGCTGCTCCGAGAGCCTTCAGATCCCGCGAAAGTCGAGAAACTGGCCACTGAGGTCGGTATCGACCGCGTGCTTGCCGAGCTGCTCGTACAGCGCGGCATCGAGACCTTCGAGCAGGCCAGATCATTCTTCAGACCGTCACTCCAGGACCTAGGCGACCCCTTCCTGATGAAGGATATGGACATAGCCGTCGAGAGACTTCACAAAGCAGTCAGCACAGGCGAGAAGATTCTCGTTTACGGCGATTACGATGTGGACGGCACTACTGCAGTGGCTCTGGTTTACTCTTTCCTGAGCAGATTCACCGACAAGTTGGGATTCTACATCCCAGACCGTTATGACGAAGGTTACGGGGTATCGGTCAAGGGCATAGAATGGGCCGCGGCCAACGGATACACCCTGCTGATAACCCTGGACTGCGGAATCAAGGCCATCGACAAGGTCAATCACGCAAGAAGTCTGGGAATCGATGTAATCATCTGCGACCACCACCTCCCTGAAGAGGAACTGCCCTCGGCAGTGGCAGTGCTCGACCCCAAGAGAGAAGACTGCAGCTATCCTTTCGACGACCTCAGCGGCTGCGGGGTAGGCTTCAAGCTCGTCCAGGGCTATTCTGCCCGCTATGGCATAGCCTTCGAGACTCTCATTCCCCTGCTGGACCTGCTGGTAGTGAGCATAGCTTCAGACCTTGTGTCGGTCGTGGGAGAGAACAGGGTCCTGGCTCATTACGGGCTCAAACAGCTCAACGAAAACCCCCGCAAGGGTCTGCTTGCGATGTTTACCCTTCTGAAACTTGAGCCGGGGCACATCACCATAGACGACATAGTGTTCAAGATAGGTCCCCGCATCAATGCCGCAGGGCGTATGGAGTCCGGCAGGCTCGCAGTTGAGCTTCTGACCGCCACCGACAATGCCAGAGCTGTCAAGATAGGCGAAAAGATTAACGACAACAACAATGAGCGCAAGATAGTAGATCGCGAGATTACCCAGGAAGCCCTGAATATGGTCGAGCAGAAGAACTGCCTTGCCTACGAGAATGCCACGATAGTCTATAACCCCTCGTGGAGCAAAGGTGTGGTTGGGATTGTCGCCTCGAGGCTGGTAGAAGCCTTCTACAAGCCGACGGTGGTTCTGACCAAGTCTAACGGTCTGGTGACAGGCTCTGCAAGGAGCGTTGCCGGGTTCGACCTCTACGAAGCCATCGAAAGCTGTGCTGACCTTCTCGAGAACTTCGGAGGGCATGTCTATGCTGCCGGGCTGACCCTCAAGGAAGAGAATCTTGCCGAATTCAGCCGCAGGATGGACAGTTTCATCGCCGGAAAAATTACCGAGCAGATGATGACCCCGGTGGTGGACATCGATGCCGTTCTCGACTTTGCGCAGATTACCCCCAAGTTTTTCCGCATCCTCAAGCAATTCCAGCCCTTCGGCCCGGGTAACAGCAATCCCGTGTTTATGACCGAGAACGTATATGATGCAGGGAACGGGCGCAAGGTCGGGGCAGGCGGGCTACACCTCAGGCTAGACCTCATCCAGGAGTCTCAGCCTTACCACCAGATAGCAGCCATCGCCTTCAACATGGCGCGGCATTACGACTACATCAAAGAAGGAAACCCCTTTGACGTGTGCTACTCGATAGTAGAGAACTACTATCGCGGCAGCGCCTCGATACAGTTGAGGCTGAAGGATTTCCGCAAAAGAGAAGAAGAATTGATATAAAATATGAACCAGGAACTCAGCGAACAGGAAATCATCCGCAGGGAGTCACTTGCGAAACTCAGGGAACTGGGGATTGACCCCTATCCCGCAGCCCTTTATCCAGTAAATACAAACACGGCAGAGATAGCCTCGGGATATGACCCCGAAAAAGGCAATTTTCAGGAAGTCTGCGTGGCCGGGCGTCTGATGAGCCGCAGGATAATGGGCGCAGCATCCTTTGGAGAACTTCAAGACGAGAGCGGCCGGATCCAGATATACGTAAAGCGCGACGAGATATGCCCCTCCGAGGACAAGACCATGTACAACACCGTCTGGAAGAAACTTCTTGACATAGGTGACATAGTTGGAATAAAGGGCTTTGCATTTATCACCCAGACCGGACAGCTCAGCATCCACGCCAGGGAACTGACCCTTCTGAGCAAGTCGCTTAGGGTACTGCCCATAGTAAAGGAAATGGACGGACAGGTGTTCGACGCCTTCACCGACCCGGAGATGCGCTACCGCCAGATATATGTCGATCTCATCGTAAACCCTTCAGTAAAGGATACCTTCATCAAAAGGAGCAGGATTATTTCCTCTATGCGCCGCTATTTCAACGAAGCCGGATGCCTTGAGGTGGAGACTCCTATTCTGCAGAGCATTCCCGGTGGAGCCAGCGCCCGTCCCTTCATCACCCATCACAATGCCCTTGACATTCCCCTGTATTTGAGGATAGCCAACGAACTCTACCTCAAGAGACTGATAGTCGGAGGATACAACGGTGTCTATGAGTTTGCCAAGGACTTCAGGAACGAGGGTATGGACAAGACCCACAACCCCGAGTTCACCTGTATGGAAATCTACGTCGCATACAAGGATTACAACTGGATGATGGACTTTGTGGAGAAGATGCTCTGCCAGATCTCGCTCGAAGTCAACGGCACCACAAGGGTCAACATCTCGGGCAACGAGGTTGACTTCGGAGGAAGTTACAGAAGACTCCCCATTCTCGAGGCCATACGCGAATTTGCCGGAGTTGACATCAAGGGTATGGACGAAGAAGCCCTGCGCAAGGTATGCCGCGAACTTCACGTCGAAACCGAGCCCTCTATGGGCAAGGGCAAACTTATCGATGCTATTTTCGGACAGTACTGCGAAGACAAGCTCATACAGCCTACATTCATCATAGACTACCCCGTAGAGATGAGCCCTCTGACCAAACGTCACCGCGAGGATCCCAGCCTGACCGAGAGATTCGAGCTCTTCGTGTGCGGCAAGGAACTGGCCAATTCCTATTCCGAGCTCAACGACCCCATCGACCAGCTCGAGAGATTCGAGGAGCAGGCAAGGCTCAAGGGCAAGGGCGACGACGAGGCTATGTTCATCGACTACGACTTTGTGAGAGCTCTTGAATACGGTATGCCGCCAACCGCCGGTCTGGGAATGGGTATCGACCGTCTGACAATGTTCATGACGGGTAAGACCGCCATTCAGGACGTGCTCTTCTTCCCTCAGATGAGACCCGAAAAGATTGCATCTGCACCCTCCGATGGCAGATGAACTCATCACTTCGGCAAAGAACCCGAAGATAAGGCGACTGCTGGAGCTCCAGCAGAAATCCTCTCTGCGAAGGGCTGAGGGGATTTTCGTTGTGGAAGGGCTGAGGGAACTCAGGCACTGCCTCGAAGCAGGATTCAAGCTCGAATCTCTTTTCTACTGCCCCGGAATCTGCGCCCGTCCAGAACTCGGGATGGAATCCTTTGCAGAAAAGGAGTCAATATTCGCTCTCTCTCCCGAAGCCTATTCGAGAATTGCCGTCAGGGATTCCAGCGAAGGGGTTGTGGCTACCGTGCACAGCCGCTGCCTGAGCCTTACCGAACTGAGCCTCCCCTCGAACCCTCTTGTAATAGTGCTTGAAAGCGTGGAGAAACCTGGCAATCTCGGAGCAGTGCTGCGCAGCGCCGATGCTGCCGGTGCCGATGCCCTGCTGGTCTGCGACCCGCTGACCGACCTATACAACCCCAATCTCATTCGGGCATCGCTGGGAGCCGTCTTCACTGTTCCGTCAGTGTGCTGCAGCAGTTCTCAGGCCATCAGTTTCCTCAAGGAGAAAGGGATACGCATACTCACAGCCCAGTTGCAGGATTCTTCGCTGTACTACGATACGGATATGACCCGGGGAACAGCCCTGGTTATGGGAACAGAATCAACGGGGCTCACCAACGAATGGAGAGAAGCCGCCGACGCACACATCCGGATCCCTATGAACGGGAAGATGGACTCGCTGAACGTTTCGGTCAGCGCGGCAATTCTGATGTTTGAAGCAGTACGTCAACGCAATGGATAGATTCGGTCTGCTGGGATACCCCATTGGTCACTCGCTCTCTCCGAGGCTCTTCGAAGCCGCCTACGGGGGAGAATACTATTATGACCTTATTGAAGAAAGCAGCTTTGAAGATGCGTTCAGAAGATTTCTCGACGGCCCCTACAGGGCAGTCAACGTAACCGCCCCCTTCAAGCACGAGGCCGCCGGCGCAGCCCTTCTGCCATCCGCTGAGGTAAAGAAGCTCGGAGCCGCGAACATCCTGCTGAAGAGTCCGGAAGGACTTCGGGCCTTCAACTCCGACTACCTCGGGATACGCCTCTGGCTCGAGGGTATGAGAGAGTATCACAGCGTTGCCGTCATAGGGGGAGGTGGAGCCGGGAAGGCCGCCCTTCTGGCCGCCTCGGATTCGGGATTCGAGACAAGGCTCTACCACCACGACGAGATAGCCAAGGGTGTCAGCGCCGACATCATCATCTTTACCCTGCCCAGACTGAGCCCGGGTTGCGACAGACTCTGCTGCGACATCCTGTTCGAAGCTAACTACCGCGATCCTGTACTGAAAAATCACCGGGGATATGTCAGAGGCGAAATATGGCTTCTGGCACAGGCAGAGACGGGTTACAGGCTGATGACCGGCAAAAACCCGGATTGCGATGCGATGAAACGCATCATTTTGTGAAAATAATTCACTAAATTGCGGTCTAGTATTTAGACCAAAGGTATTATGTCACTAAACAAAGTTATGCTGATTGGTAACGTCGGGAGAGATCCCGAGGTACGTTACCTTGAGGGGAGTGCCGCTGCAGGCAACAAGGTTGCCACTTTCACCCTTGCGACCACGGAGAGATACCGCGACCGCATCAGCGGCGAATCGAAAGAGAGTACGGAATGGCACAACATCGTGGCATGGAGACAGCCCGCCGACTTCGCCGAGAAGTACATCCGCAAGGGTAGTCAGGTATTCATCGAAGGCAAGCTCAGAACCCGCTCCTTCACAGACCAGTCCGGGGCCAAGAGGTACACGACCGAGATTAACGTAGATACTCTGCAGTTGCTCGGACGCCGCTCCGACGACAGCGCGGGAGCTCCCGCGCAGGGCGGATATACCCAGCCCAGGAGCGCTGCCCCCGTGGCGGCTGCACCCGCGCCTGCTCCGCGTCCGGTCTCAAGTGCACCTTCTGAAATCAATCTTTCAGAAGACGCAGTCGATGACCTTCCGTTCTAGAATTCTGACCTGAATCATTCACCGAAAGCTGGGAGTGACCTGACAGTCACTCCCGGTGTTTTGTCGGAAAACACATCAAAAAAAATGAGCGCAAAAACTGCAAAACTACTCAATGACAACCCCCTTGCAAGGTGGGGTGTGCTTATTCTGGTGGCGTTGATGATGTTCTTCGCCTATATGTTCGTGGACGTGATGTCCCCCCTGAAGTCTCTCGTCGAGAGCAATCTCGGCTGGGACAGCGGAGTGTTCGGCAAGTACGCCGCATCGGAATACATTCTCAACGTATGCGGATTCCTTATCATAGCCGGAGTCATCCTTGACAAGCTGGGAGTCCGCTTCTCGGGCATACTCTCCGCAGGACTTATGGTACTCGGGGCCGGAATCAAATTCATAGGAATCAGCGACTGGTTCCAGACAACCGCATTCGCCCAGTGGCTCGGTTCGTGGTGGGTCGAGATGCCGGCCAGCGCCAAGATGGCCTCGCTCGGATTTATGATTTTCGGCTGCGGCTGCGAGATGGAAGGCACCAATGTCTCAAAGATACTCGCAAAGTGGTTCAAAGGCAAGGAAATGGCTCTTGCAATGGGGCTTGAGATGGCTATTGCCCGTCTTGGAGTATTTGCCGTAATGTGGATTGCACCCATCATCTCCTCGCGTTTCGACAGTTCGGTATTGGCTCCTCTCGGATTCTGCGGCGCCCTTCTGACAATAGGTCTGCTGAACTTTGTCATCTTCGCATTCCTCGACAAAAAGTTCGACAGCCAGCTCGTCGAAAGAGGGCTCGCCACCGCCGAAAAGTCGCCCGAAGACGAATTCCACGTAAGCGACCTCGGAGCCATTTTCAAGAGCAAGATGTTCTGGATTGTTGCTATGCTCTGCGTACTCTACTATTCAGCCATCTTCCCCTTCCAGAGATACGCCCCCAACTTCCTTGAAGAGACCCTGAACATCGACGCAGGAACGGCCTCACGCCTGTTCAGCTGCTTCCCCATACTTGCGATGTGCCTGACTCCCCTCCTGGGAATTTTCCTCGACCGCAAGGGTAAGGGGGCCAGTATGCTGATGGTCGGTGCCCTGATTATGATTGTATGCCACCTGTCCTTCGCATTCATCCTGCCGGTTTTCCCCAAGAAATGGCTGGCCGTGCTGCTTATTGTAGTTCTCGGAGTCAGTTTCTCACTGGTTCCCGCAGCCTTGTGGCCTTCTGTTCCAAAGATTATCGACGAGAAGATACTCGGAAGCGCATACTGCCTCATCTTCTGGGTCCAGAACATAGGTCTGTGCCTTGTTCCAATGCTGATAGGTTCGCTGAGGCAGTCCACCGGAGGATACCTTGTTCCTATGATAGTATTCTCTTCGTTCGGAGTCCTTGCATTCATCTTCAGTCTGCTTCTCAAGAAAGAAGACCGTAACAGGAACTACGGACTTGAAGAGCCCAACATCAAGGGCTGATTTCCGGATATGTACGAACTCCTGGACAGAATCGACAGTCCCGCAGACCTCAGGACTCTTGACGAGGGACAACTCGGACAGCTTTGCTCCGAAATCCGCGAGTATATGATAGAAGTATGCTCCCGGAACCCGGGGCATCTGGCTTCGAGCCTGGGATGCGTGGAACTGATTGTGGGTGCGCACTACGTCTTCGATACCCCAGATGACAAGATAGTCTTCGACGTGGGGCATCAGGCCTATGCCCACAAGATTCTGACAGGCCGCAGGGAAGCCTTCCGCACCCAGAGAACGGCTCAGGGAATAAGCGGATTCCCCCGCATTCAGGAAAGCCCCTTCGACGCTTTCGGAGCCGGACACTCCTCTACCTCCATCTCAGCGGCCCTCGGAATAGCCGAGGCATTCCGCCAGCAGGACATCCACCGCAAGGTGATAGCCCTCATAGGAGACGGTGCACTTACGGGAGGGCTCGCCTTCGAAGGCCTGAACAATGCCGGCGACCAGGATGCGGACCTGCTTGTAATAATCAACGACAACAACCAGTCCATCGACAAGAATATCGGAGGGCTCCACAAGCATCTGCTCAACCTGACAACCAGCAACAACTACAACCGCCTGAAGGACAAAGTCTGGGAGAAACTCGGTGACAGAGGGCTGAGGGCCTTTCTCCAGAGATGGGTAAGAAGTTTCAAGTCCTGGATAGTGAAAAAGAGCGGCGGCGACTTGTTCGAGAGCCTCGGCTTCCGTTACTTCGGCCCTGTTGACGGCAATGACATCAGACAGGTAGTTGCGACACTCAGACGCCTGAAAGGAATGACGGGCCCGAGGATACTCCACTGCATCACCACAAAAGGGAAAGGATACGTTCCGGCCGAGAAAGATCCCGTGGTATGGCACGCTCCCGGCAGGTTCGACCCCTCGACCGGCGAGAGAATCATCTCAAGTCGCAAGGCCGACCGCTACCAGGACGTGTTCGGAGAAGTGCTCTGCGAACTTGCCGCCTGTGACCCGAGGATTGTCGGAGTAACCCCTGCAATGGCCTCTGGTTGCGGAATGAACCGGCTTCAGGAGCGTATGCCCGACAGATTCTACGATGTTGGAATCGAAGAAGAGCACGCCGTAACCTTCTCTGCAGGACTGGCGGCAGGAGGTATGCTTCCCTTCTGCAATATCTATTCAGCCTTCTCACAAAGAGCCTACGACCAGATTATCCACGACGTTGCGCTGCAAGATCTGCCTGTCGTACTATGCTTCGACCGTGCCGGTCTTGTCGGCGAGGACGGAGCCACCCATCACGGGGCATTCGACATAACAGCCTACAGGCCCATACCCGGAGCAGTCATCAGTGCTCCTGCCGACGAGGCCGAGCTTCGGAATCTGATGCACACCGCAGCCCGCAAGGCCCGTGGTCCTTTCATAATTCGCTATCCAAGGGGTATGGGCGAGGGCATCGACTGGAAAAACAGCCCTGTTACCATATATAATATAGGAGAAGCTGAAGAAGTCGTGCCCGGCAGCCGCATTGCCGTCATTTGCTCGGGGCCCTTTGTCGGAAAGGCAAAGCAGGCCGCAGCAGCATTTCAAGAAGGCGAAGTTGGAGTGTACAACTTCAGATTCATTAAGCCTCTTGATACAGAAATGCTTGACAAGATAGTGTCGCAATGCAGAAGTATAATAACAGTTGAGGACGGAGCTTTGAAGGGGGGTCTTTATGGAGCCGTATGCGAATATATCGCATCTAAAGGCACGGCAACAAATGTCCAGGGGATAGGGCTGCCCGACTCTTTTGTACCCCAGGGCAAACAGGACGACCAGAGGTCAGCCTGCGGACTCACCACAGAAGGAATACGGAAGGCGATAGAGTCAATGACCGGCAAATAATTCTGAAGGAAAAATCACAAAAAGTTTTGGAAGTCCGAATTTTTGCCTATATTTGCAATCCCTTTTTGAGGGCATTGAAATACTGCCGATATAGCTCAGTTGGCCAGAGCACGTGATTTGTAATCTCGGGGTCGTGGGTTCGAATCCCTCTATCGGCTCAACTAAGTTCATCAGCAATAATGAAAAGGGCAAGTACCAGAGTGGCCAAATGGGGCAGACTGTAAATCTGCTGGCTTACGCCTACGGTGGTTCGAATCCATCCTTGCCCACCATATGCGGGGTTCGTATAATGGCTATTATGCCAGCCTTCCAAGCTGGAAATGGGAGTTCGATTCTCCTACCCCGCTCCAAGACGCCGATGTAGCTCAGGGGTAGAGCGCATCCTTGGTAAGGATGAGGTCATGAGTTCAAATCCCATCATCGGCTCCAGGCACCGGAGAAATCCGGTTTATTTTTGTATCAACATTTTATTACGTAATAACTATGGCAAAAGAAGTATTCCAGAGGACAAAACCTCACGTCAACATCGGCACAATCGGCCACGTTGACCACGGTAAGACCACTCTTACCGCAGCCATTACCACCGTTCTGGCAAAGAAGGGTCTGAGCGAAGTCAAGTCTTTCGACCAGATCGACAATGCTCCCGAAGAGAAGGAGCGTGGTATCACCATCAACACTGCTCACGTAGAGTATCAGACCGCCAAGCGTCACTATGCGCACGTTGACTGCCCGGGCCACGCTGACTACGTTAAGAACATGGTTACCGGTGCTGCCCAGATGGATGGTGCTATCCTTGTTGTAGCCGCTACCGACGGTCCTATGCCCCAGACCAACGAGCACGTTCTGCTTGCAAAGCAGGTTAACGTTCCCAAGATGGTCGTTTTCCTGAACAAGGTTGACCTCGTTGACGACGAGGAGATGCTCGAGCTCGTTGAAATGGAAGTTCGCGACCTCCTCAGCAAGTACGACTTCGACGGCGACAACGCTCCCGTTATCCGCGGTTCTGCTCTTGGTGCACTCAACGGAGAGCCCAAGTGGGAAGAGAAGGTCATGGAGCTTATGGATGCTGTTGACGAATACATCCCCCTCCCTGTCCGTGAGAACGAGAAGCCCTTCCTTATGCCTATCGAGGACATCTTCTCCATCACCGGCCGTGGAACTGTTGTTACCGGACGTATCGAGACTGGTACCATCCATGTCAACGATCCCGCCGAAATCGTAGGTTTCAGCGACAAGCCCAAGTCCACAGTTGTTACCGGTGTTGAGATGTTCCGCAAGCTCCTCGATCAGGGTGAGGCTGGAGACAATGTAGGTCTTCTCCTCCGTGGTATCGACAAGAAGGAGGTCAAGCGTGGCGAAGTTATCGCAAAGCCCGGTTCCATCAAGCCTCATTCCCACTTCCTCGGACAGATTTACGTCCTCAAGAAAGAAGAGGGTGGACGTCACACTCCTTTCCACAACAAGTATCGTCCCCAGTTCTTCATCCGTACTCTGGATGTGACCGGTGAAATCACCCTCCCTGCAGGTGTCGAGATGGTTATGCCTGGTGACAATGTCGAGATCGACGTTCAGCTCATCACAGCTGTTGCACTTAACGAGAACCTCCGTTTCGCTATTCGTGAAGGTGGACGTACCGTCGGTGCAGGTCAGGTTACCAAGATTCTTGACTAATACCTTAAGCTATAGAGGGCGCTCCTTCCACTGAGAATGGAGCACCCTCATTTAGGGGAATAGAACAATGGTAGTTCAGCGGTCTCCAAAACCGTCCATGTGGGTTCGATTCCTGCTTCCCCTGCAACTATCAAAGGTTACGATTTGATACTGTTTAACAGACACCGCAGCAAGCTTCCAAATCGCGGAGTCCATTAAATGTAAAGATGAGAAAGTTTATCAAGTACCTTAAAGAGAGTTTCACGGAACTCACCAAGAAGACCAGCTGGCCGTCGTGGGACAAGCTTCAGGGCTCTGCAATCCTCGTGATGGTCACAACAGTCCTTCTTGCTGCAGTTCTGTTCGTCGTTGACTTCGCTTTCCAGCATCTTATGACCCTCATCTACACCCTGTAATTCTGAATTGCTATGGGCGAGATGAAATGGTATGTTCTGCGTACCGCAGGTGGAAAGGAGAAGAAAGCCGCAGAATATCTCTCCAAAGAAATCGAGAGAAGCGGACTCCAGGATCAGGTAGCACAGGTTCTTGTACCTGTAAAGAAAGTAGAAGTTGTCACAAGCAGCGGAAAACGCAAGGTCAGTGACAAGCTTCTGTTTCCGGGTTATGTTCTTATCCAGGCTGAGCTTAGTGCAAAGCTTGAGAACATAATCCGCAATCTTGTTCCCGGAATGTCCGGCTTCCTTATGGAGAAGAAATCTACGGGCGGTTCCCAAATCGAGCGTGTTCCCGTTCCCATCAGAGATGAGGAAGCAGCGAGGATTCTGGGTGTTCAGGACGAGAATGCCACTGCCATTGCCGAAACCGAGGTGCAGTTCAAGGTCGGAGACCACGTCAGAATCATAGACGAGCGCTTCGAGAACTTCACTGGTGTCGTTGATGAGATTATCGAAAGCAGGGGCAAACTCAAGGTACTCGTGATGATCTTCAACAGGAAGAACCTGGTCGAACTCAGCTTTACACAAGTAACAAAAGCATAACAAAAAATCATGGCAAAAGAAGTTACTGGATTCATTAAGCTCCAGATTAAAGGCGGAGCTGCAAATCCTGCGCCTCCGGTAGGACCGGCACTCGGTTCCAAAGGCTTGAACATTATGGACTTCTGCAAGGCATTCAACGCTGCCACGCAGGGCCAGGCCGGTAAGATACTTCCCGTAGTCATTACCGTCTATTCCGACAAGTCTTATACCTTCGAGGTAAAACAGCCCCCTGTAGCCGTTTCCCTTAAGGAAGCTGCAAAGATTGCTACGGCATCAGGCGAGCCTAACAGAAAGAAAGTTGCATCCGTCACCTGGGATCAGGTAAAGGCTATCGCCGAAGGCAAGATGCCCGACCTGAACTGCTTCACCCTGAAGTCAGCTATGAAGATGGTGGCCGGAACCGCAAGAAGTATGGGTATCACCGTCAGCGGAGAATTCCCTGAGAACATCTAAATGGAGACAGGCTATTATGAGTAAACTTACAAAGAACCAGAAAGCAGTTGCCGGCAAGTACGATGCCCACAAACTGTATCCGCTTACAGAGGCCTGCTCTGTCGTCAAGGATATCACATACACCAAGTTCGATGCGTCTGTTGAACTGACCTGCAATCTCGGTGTTGATCCCCGCAAGGCCAACCAAATGATTCGTGGAGTTGTCACTCTTCCCAACGGAACCGGCAAGGTCGTCCGCGTGCTCGCCCTCTGCACTCCTGACAAGCAGGAAGAGGCAAAGGCAGCAGGAGCCGACTACGTAGGACTCGACGAGTACATCGAGAAAATCAAAGGCGGTTGGACCGATGTCGATGTGATCGTCTGCACCCCTTCAGTTATGGCAAAGGTTGGTGTTCTCGGTAAGATCCTCGGACCCCGCGGACTTATGCCGAACCCCAAGACCGGAACCGTTACCATGGAAATCGGCAATGCCGTCAAGGATGTCAAGGGAGGTAAGATTGACTTCAAGGTTGACAAGACCGGTATCATCCACACTGCAATCGGAAAGGTTTCTTTCACCGCCGAACAGATAAGCGAGAATGCAAGCGTGGTGCTCAACGCAATCTCGAAGCTCAAGCCCCAGTCTCTCAAGGGCACATATATGAAGAGCGCGTCCATCTGCTCTACTATGAGTCAGGGCGTGAAGATTGACCTCAAGGCAGCTCTCAACAGTGCTGAGTAAAACAGAAAGCTATTATGAAAAGAGAACTCAAAGAACAGGTCATTGAAAGCATCTCTGCGCTGCTTAAGGATTATCCCAACTTCTACATCACGGATATCGCAGGCCTCAATGCAGGTCAGACTAGCAAGCTGCGTCGCGAGTGCTTTGCTCAGGACATCAAACTGACCGTTGTAAAGAACACCCTCTTCGCACACGTACTTAAGGGAATCGAGAATGAGGATCTCCAGACCCTCACCGAGACTCTCGTAGGTAACACTGCGATTATGTACACACACGTTCCTGCTGCTCCCGGCAAGCTCATCAAGAAACTCCAGAAAGAAGGTTTCAGCAAGCCCGTTGTCAAGGGTGCCTATGTTCAGGACTGTGTATTCATCGGCGAAGACAAACTCGACCAGCTCGCCTCCATCAAGACCAGGGAAGAACTCATCGGCGATATCATCGCTCTCCTGCAGAGTCCTATCCAGAGAGTTATCGGTGGTCTCGAAAATGCCTCCGAAGGCAAGTCCGAGGACGAGAAGGTTGGAGCAAAGATTGCTCAGGAGGCCGCTCCTGCAGCAGAAAGCGCTGCTGAAACACCTGCAGCTGAATAAGTAAATATTAACAAATCAAAAAATAATCAATTATGGCAGACGTAAAAGCCCTTGCAGAAGAGTTGGTAAACCTCTCTGTTAAAGATGTTCAGGAACTTGCAAAGGTTCTCAAGGAAGAGTATGGTATCGAGCCCGCAGCAGCAGCCGTAGTAGTTGCTTCTGACGGAGCCGGCGCTGGTGCCGCTGAGGCCGAGCAGACCGAGTTCGACGTTATCCTCAAGAACGCAGGTCAGGCTAAGCTCAATGTTATCAAGGTTGTCAAGACTGAGCTCGGACTCGGGCTCAAGGAGGCGAAGGATATCGTTGACGGCGCTCCTTCTACCCTTAAGGAGAAAGTATCCAAGGCAGAGGCCGAGGCTCTCAAGGCCGCTCTTGAGGAAGCCGGTGCTGAGGTTGAGATTAAGTAAATCCGCCTCGCTCCCTGCTGAAGGGACAAACAGGTTTAGAGCCGGGATAATAGGCTCTAAACCTTTTTTCCGTATTTAGTTTTTTCATTCCTTAAGGCAGAACATGTCAAAAAAGACTACAACAAAGCGAATAAATTTCGCAACTTCAAAGATACTGGATTATCCTGATCTGCTTGAGGTCCAGCTCAAGTCTTTCAAAGACTTCTTCCAACTGGAAACAACCCCCGAAAACCGGAAAAACGAGGGTTTGTATCAGGTATTCCACGAGATATTTCCCATCGAAGATGCGCGAAACAACTACAGGTTGGAGTTTATCGACTATTTTGTCGATCCTCCGCAGTATTCGATTGAGGAGTGTCTCGACAGAGGACTCACCTACAGTGTACCTCTGAAGGCAAAACTCCGCCTTTCCTGCACGGACACCGAACACACCGAATTCAAGACTGTCGAGCAGGATGTCTATCTGGGAAACATCCCTTATATGACTCCTTCAGGCACCTTCGTCATCAACGGGTCCGAGCGTATCATTGTGTCACAGCTGCATCGTTCACCCGGTGTGTTCTTCGACCAGAGCATGCACGCCAACGGCACAAAACTTTATTCTGCCCGAATCATACCGTTCAAGGGATCCTGGATCGAGTTTGCGACAGACATCAACAATGTGATGTACGCATATATCGACCGCAAGAAGAAGCTTCCTGTCACTACTCTGCTCAGAGCCATAGGCTATAACTCTGACAAGGATATCATCGACATCTTCAACCTTGCAGACGAGGTGCCCTCGACAAGGGAGGAACTCGAAAAGAACAAGGGCCGCAAGCTTGCAGCCAAGGTTCTGCGTACCTGGATTGAGGATTTCGAGGATGAGGATACCGGCGAGGTCATCCCCATCGAACGTACCGTTCCCATTGTTGAAAGAGGTCAGGAACTTGATGACGAGACTATCGAGGCCATACTCGAGACCGATGTAAAGTCCATTCTTCTGCAGAAGGATGAGTCCAACAGTAACGAGTACGCCATCATTTTCAACTCCCTGCAAAAGGACCCTACAAATACCGAAATCGAAGCTGTCAACTACATCTACAAACAGCTCCGCAATTCGGAACCGCCCGATGAGAGCACAGCCCGCGACGTCATCGACAAGCTCTTCTTCTCCGAGAAGAGGTATGACCTCGGCACAGTCGGAAGGTACCGCATCAACAAGAAGCTGGGCCTTCCCACTTCGCCCGACGTTCGCGTGCTCACCAATACCGACATCATCGAGATTATCAAGTATCTCATTCAGCTGATCAACGCAAAGGCCAGCGTCGATGATATCGACCACCTGTCAAACCGTAGGGTAAGAACCGTAGGTGAGCAGCTGGCAAACCAGTTCTCGGTAGGTCTCAGCCGTATGGCAAGGACCATACGCGAGAGGATGAACGTACGCGACAGCGAGCAGTTCCACCCTATCGATCTGATCAACGCAAAGACACTTTCGTCGGTCATCAACTCCTTCTTCGGCACGAGCCAGCTGTCACAGTTTATGGACCAGACCAACCCTCTTGCCGAAATAACCCACAAGAGAAGGCTCAGTGCCCTCGGCCCCGGAGGTCTGTCCCGCGACAGGGCCGGATTCGAGGTCCGCGACGTTCACTACACCCATTACGGACGTCTCTGCCCTATCGAGTCGCCTGAAGGACCCAACATCGGTCTTATCTCGTCGCTCTGCGTGTACGCACGTACCAACAAGCTCGGATTCATCGAGACTCCCTACCGCGACGTCAAGAACGGCAAGGTTGACCTCAGCAGCGCAGGCTGCCACTATATGAGCGCCGAAGAAGAAGAGCACAAGTACGTCTCGCTGGCCAACGTGGAGATGGACAAGGACGGAAACATCCTTGCCGAGCGCATCCAGTGCCGTCTCGAGGCCGACTTCCCTGTAGTTACCCGCGAAGAGGTTGACTATATGGACGTTGCCCCCAACCAGATGGCTTCGGTTGCTGCATCGCTTATTCCTTTCCTTGAGCACGACGACGCGCACCGCGCCCTGATGGGAGCGAATATGATGCGTCAGGCCGTTCCCCTTCTCAAGCCCCAGTCCCCTATCGTGGGAACAGGTCTGGAGGAGAGGGTCTGCATCGACTCGCGCACCCAGTTCATCGCTGAGCGCAGAGGTGAGGTTACCTATGTGGATGCCAACGAGATACGTATCCGCTACGACCGCACCGAAGATGAGGAATTCGTAAGCTTCTCACCCAGAGAGACCATATACAAGCTTCCCATCTACCGCAGAACCAACCAGAGCACAACCATCACCCTCATCCCCATCGTAAGAAAGGGCGACATCGTCGAGAAGGGTCAGGTTCTCACCGAAGGCTATGCAACAGAAAAGGGAGAACTGGCACTCGGACGCAACCTGATGGTGGCGTTTATGCCCTGGAAGGGTTACAACTACGAGGATGCCATCGTTCTTTCTGAAGAAATGGTCAAGTGGGATGTACTCACCTCGGTCCACGTGGACGAGTATCTGACTGAGGTCCGTGAGACAAAGCGCGGACCCGAGGAACTCACCGCCGATATCCCCAATGTCAGCGAGGATGCCACCAGGGACCTTGACGAGAACGGTATCGTACGTATCGGTGCACACATCGAACCGGGCGATATTATGATAGGAAAGATTACTCCTAAGGGAGAAAGCGATCCTTCTCCTGAAGAGAAGCTCCTCAAGGCCATCTTCGGCGACAAGGCCGGCGATGTCAAGGATGCCTCGCTGAAGGCCAATCCTTCGCTGAGCGGAACCGTCGTGAAGACCGCCCTCTATGCAAGACTTGCCAAGGAGAGCAACCGCCGCAGCGCAAAGACCGACCAGAAGACCCGCATCGATCTGCGTCAGGCCGAGTTTGAGCAGAAGGCCGAGAAACTTCGCGCAGAGTTCCTGCAGAAGCTCTCGATTCTTACAAAGAACAAGAAGAGCGCCGGCATCTACAACCTCAACGGAGAGGAAGTGCTTGCCAAGGACAAGAAGTTCACGGCCGACATTCTCAAGAACATCGAGTACGAGAACGTAATCTCGAACAAGTGGACCACCGAGAAGGAAACCAATCTTCTTATCCGCGACTTGATCAACAACTTCTGCATCGCGCTCAAGACCGAAGCAGCTATCTGCAAGAGAGACATCAACAATCTCAAGGTAGGTGACGAACTCCCCAACGGAGTAATGCAACTTGCCAAGGTTTACATCGCAAAGAAGAGAAAGATTACAGTCGGTGACAAGATGGCCGGCCGCCACGGCAACAAGGGTATCGTTGCAAAGATTGTAAGGCAGGAGGATATGCCTTTCCTCGGAGATGGTACACCTGTTGACATCGTTCTCAACCCTCTGGGCGTTCCTTCACGTATGAACCTCGGTCAGATTTACGAAACCGTGCTCGGATGGGCCGGAAGAGAACTCGGTCTGAAGTTCAGCACGCCCATCTTCGACGGTGCATCCATCGATGAAATATGCGACTACACCGACAAGGCAGGCCTGCCCAGATTCGGTAAGACCCGTCTGCGCGACGGAGGCACCGGCGACTGGTTCGACCAGCCCGCTACCGTGGGTGTCATCTATATGATCAAACTTGGCCATATGGTCGATGACAAGATGCACGCCCGCAGCATCGGTCCCTACTCCCTCATCACCCAGCAGCCTCTCGGCGGTAAAGCCCAGTTCGGAGGCCAGCGTTTCGGAGAGATGGAGGTCTGGGCACTCGAAGCATTCGGTGCAGCCAACGCCCTTCAGGAGATTCTCACCGTCAAGTCCGATGACGTCACCGGAAGGTCCAAGACTTATGAAGCAATCGTCAAGGGTGACCCGATGCCTCCCGCAGGTATCCCCGAATCACTCAACGTTCTGCTTCACGAACTCAGAGGACTCGGACTCAAGGTTACATTGGATTAATTTACGGACTGTAATCGAAAGACAACAATATGCCTACATTCAATAACAAAGAGAATAAGGTCAAGAGCAATTTCCAGACGATCAGCATCTCGCTCGCTTCTCCTGAGGACATCACCCAGCGGTCCTGTGGAGAGGTTCTTAAACCGGAGACGGTCAACTACAGAACCTACAAGCCCGAGAGGGACGGTCTTTTCTGCGAGAAGATTTTCGGACCCACCAAGGATTACGAATGCTACTGCGGAAAGTACAAGAGAATCCGTTACCGCGGAATCGTCTGCGACAGGTGTAACGTAGAGGTAACCGAGAAGAAGGTCCGCCGTGAAAGGATGGGACACATCTCCCTTACTGTTCCTGTGGCTCACATCTGGTATTTCAAGTCCGCACCCAACAAGATTTCGGCACTCCTCGGACTGCCGGCCAAGAAACTTGAGGCTGTCATCTACTACGAGAAGTACATAGTGGTAAAGCCGGGAGCTTCCCAGTTTGCCAAGATGGACCTCATTTCGGAGGACGAGTATCTCGATGCTGTGGCCCGCATACCCGGCAACGACAATCTTGAGGATGACAACAATGATAAGTTCATCGCCAAGATGGGTGCCGAGGGCATCTACGACCTCCTCAAGGAGATAGATGTCGAGCAGCTCGGCAAGGAGCTTCGCATCAGGATGGCGAATGAGGGTTCGCAGCAGAAGAAGGCTGAACTCCTCAAGAGGCTTCAGATAGTCAAGTGGTTCCAGGAGTCAAAGGGTATCAACCGTCCCGAGTGGATGATTATGAAGGTGATTCCCGTGATTCCACCCGACCTGCGTCCTCTGGTACCTCTGGACGGCGGCCGTTTTGCGACCTCCGACCTGAACGACCTGTACCGCAGGGTCATCATCCGCAACAACCGACTCAAGAAGCTCATCGAAATCAAGGCTCCCGAGGTCATTCTCCGCAACGAGAAGCGTATGCTCCAGGAGGCCGTTGATTCTCTCTTCGACAACTCGAAGAAGTCTTCGGCAGTAAAGAGCGAGTCCAACAGAACCCTCAAGAGCCTTTCTGACTCTCTCAAGGGTAAGCAGGGACGCTTCCGTCAGAACCTCCTCGGTAAGAGAGTTGACTACTCGGCCCGTTCCGTTATCGTCGTCGGACCCGAACTGAATATGCACGAGTGCGGTCTGCCTAAGTTTATGGCTGCCGAGCTGTACAAACCTTTCATCATCCGCAAGCTCATCGAGCGCGGCATCGTCAAGACGGTCAAGTCTGCAAAGAAGATTGTTGACCGCAAGGACCCCGTCATCTGGGACATCCTTGAGAACGTGATGAAGGGTCATCCCGTACTGCTCAACCGTGCTCCTACCCTGCACAGGCTCGGTATCCAGGCTTTCCAGCCCAGGATGATTGAAGGAAAGGCCATTCAGCTGCATCCTCTTGCCTGTACCGCTTTCAACGCCGACTTCGACGGAGACCAGATGGCCGTTCACCTGCCTCTCGGAAACGCGGCAATTATGGAGGCCCAGCTGCTGATGCTCGGTTCGCACAACATTCTGAACCCCGCCAACGGAGCCCCTATCACCGTTCCTTCGCAGGATATGGTTCTGGGTCTGTACTACATCACCAAGATACGTCCCGGTGCCAAGGGTGAGGGAATGAGCTTCTACGGAGCAGAAGAGGTCATCGTCGCCTATGACGAGAAGGCCATCGATATGCACGCGAAGATCAATGTCCGCATCCCCGTTGACAAGCAGGATCCTTCAAAGGGAAGCCAGATGGTCGAGACCACTGCAGGCCGCATCATCGTCAACCAGTATGTACCCGACGAGGTACCCTATGTGAACGTCGTGCTCGGAAAGAAGGCTCTCCGCAAGATTATCACCGACGTCATCAAGAACACCGGTGTCACCCGCACCGCCAAGTTCCTCGATGACATCAAGAACCTCGGATACGACCAGGCCTTCCGCGCCGGTATCTCCTTCAACCTCGGCGACGTGCTCGTTCCTGCCGAGAAGACCAAACTCATTGACGAAGGATATGCACAGGTTGCCGATATCAAGAACAACTATGCAATGGGCTTCATCACCAATAATGAGCGTTACAACAAGGTCATCGACCTGTGGACCTCTATTGACAACAAGCTCACCGGCATAGTCGAGAAGCAGATTTCAGCCGACCAGCAGGGCTTCAACCCCGTGTATATGATGCTCGATTCTGGAGCCCGTGGATCTACCCAGCAGATCAAGCAGCTCTGCGGTATGCGCGGCCTTATGGCAAAACCCCAGAAATCCGGCGCATCGGGAGCTGAAATCATCGAGAACCCCATTATCTCCAACCTCAAGGAGGGAATGTCCGTTCTGGAGTACTTCATCTCCACTCACGGAGCTCGTAAGGGTCTGGCTGATACCGCCCTCAAGACCGCTGACGCAGGTTACCTGACAAGGCGTCTGGTTGATGTATCCCACGATGTCATCATTACCGAGAACGACTGCGGAACCCTTCGCGGACTCATCGCAACCGCCATCAAGAACAAGGATGAGATTGTAGAGTCGCTGGGAGAGAGAATACTCGGCCGCACCTCGGTCCACGATATCTTCAACCCTCTTACCGGAGAACTCATCATCAAGGCCGGTGAGGAGATTCGCGAGAAGGATGCCGAACTTATCGACTCTCTGCCTATCGAGCAGGTCGAAATCCGTTCGGTTCTTACCTGCGAAAGCCGCAAGGGCGTATGTGCCAAGTGCTACGGACGCAACCTTGCCACGAGCAGGCTCGTCGAGAAGGGTGAAGTTGTCGGTGTCATTGCTGCTCAGTCCATCGGTGAACCCGGTACCCAGCTTACTCTGCGTACCTTCCACGTAGGTGGTACAGCATCGAGCTCGGCTGCCGATTCGTCAATCGACTCCAAGTACAACGGAAAGCTTTCGTTCGAGGAACTCCGCACCATCGACAGGGTGTCTGACACCGGAGAGGTGGAGCAGGTGGTAGTCAGCCGTATGACCGAGCTGAGAATCATCGACGAGAACACCGGAATCACCTTCTCACAGTACGACATTCCTTACGGATCGGTACTGTACTTCAAGGACGGCGACTCCGTAAAGAAGGGCGACAGAATCTGCGAATGGGATGCCTACAATGCTATCACCATCGTGGAAAGCGCGGGTCAGGTACGCTTCGAGAACATGATCGAAGGAGTGACATTCCGCAAGGATTCCGCCGACGAGTTCTCGATGAGCACCGACAAGGTCATCATCGAATCCAAGGACAAGACCAAGAACCCGACCCTGCACATCCTCAATGAGGAAGGCGATTCGATAAAGCAGTACAACCTGCCGGTCGGTGCGCACGTCACCACTGAAGACGGCAACAACGTCAAGGTTGGCGACATCATCATCAAGATACCTCGTGCAATCGGCAAGTCCAGCGATATCACCGGAGGTCTGCCCCGTGTCACCGAACTCTTCGAGGCCCGTAACCCGAGCAGTCCCGCCATTCTGTCGGAAATCAATGGTGAAGTTTCGATGGGCAAGGTCAAGAGAGGTAACCGCGAGATTATCGTCACCAACAAATCGGGTGTCGAGAAGCACTACCTCGTACCTCTGACCAAGCAGATTCTTGTTCAGGAGAACGATTATGTCAAGTGCGGTACTCCCCTTTCGGACGGCGGAATCTCACCTACCGACATTCTCAACATACTCGGTCCCATCAAGGCTCAGGAGTATATCGTGAACGAGGTTCAGGCTGTTTACCGTCTGCAGGGTGTAAAAATCAACGACAAGCACTTCGAGATTATCGTGCGCCAGATGATGCGCAAGGTTGTCATCACCAATCCGGGAGACACCCAGTTCCTCCCCGAGGAACTTGTTGACAAGTGGGCATTTATGGATGCCAACGACGCAATCTACGGAAAGTCTGTCGTGCTTGATGCCGGTGATTCACAGCTCTTCAACGCCGGTGACATCATCAACGCACGCCAGTACCGCAGCGAGAACGAGTCTCTCGGCCGTCAGGGCCTCAAGCCTATGACCGTGCGTGATGCCGAACCTGCAACTGCAACGCTTGTGCTCCAGGGTATCACCCGTGCAGCCCTCAAGACCGGAAGCTTCATTTCGGCAGCTTCCTTCCAGGAGACCACCAAGGTTCTGTCGGAGGCAGCCATCAGAGGCCGCGTCGATCACCTCGAAGGTCTGAAGGAAAATGTTATCTGCGGTCATCTGATTCCCGCAGGTACAGGTCTGAAGGACTACCAGGATAT
>JAQXJU010000051.1 GCA_029009115.1 Bacteroidales bacterium
CCTTGATTGCTGTCCCTTTCTCCCGGGCCTCGCCCTGGATCTCTTCGATTTGTTCGCGTGTAAGCATGTCAGTTTATATTAGTGGCGCAAAGTTATATACCACTTAATCAAACTGACAGTCGTACTTTATCGAATGCTTACGCAAAGCCTCTAACTCTTTTTTACTGACGTCATTCCAGGACCAAAAAAAAGTATAATTAGTATTACGGAGGAAATTAGCAGTCAAGTGTAGAAGTCTGATATCAAATTCACCTAATAATATTGCGGGTTCTTTTACTTTTTTTAGTGTCCTTATCGTCTTAATTGATAAATAAAGCGAAAAAAAATGCTTGGGATATTGAGTGCGTCCATTAAAGAGCGCTCTTAAACATCGGTAAAAAAAGCTATCGTGTGTAAAAATCTCGATTCTCTCTACCGATGGTTCGAGACCATCAATGATGAAATTCAAATAATCATTACTCTTATAAATAATAACGGGCATAGGGGATGTGTATCTATTGTGCTTATGCATCTCATCGTTCCTTATGTCGTGAGCGTCATAACAGGCTTGTAATACTCGTGAAATCATTTAATGATCTTATTATGAATTATATCCGTGAATACATTGAATTCCCTTATCTTGAATAAGATAGCTATTACTATATAGGAGATCAATCCAATGATAATTCCTGCGCAGAGCTTCCCGAATGAATTAGGTATGAAGTTCACAGTAAGTAAAACAAGTCCGCCCATTAGAAGTGCCGCACAAAAATTCATCCCAGTGTCTAATATCTTTTCTACTATTCCATAGTTGAATGCCTTTTTTGTGTAGTAAGCGATTATTATTAGATGGATAATGGTTGCGAGGACTTGGCCAATGCACATTATTATTAGTCCCATTGAGGCGGTCGCTATCAAGATTATTATACTGATGCTTTTTGTTATTATAGTGATTCTGAGAAAGTAATCAGAACGTCCGGCAGCCTTGAGCATCGTGAGGTCAAGGTTTGTGATAGGCACCCATAATAGTGAAAAACAAAGCACTTGCATTACAGGTATGGCCATTTCCCATTTGTCGGTCAGACATATTCGGATAAAAGGGTCTGCGATAGCAGCCATGCCGATCACCATAGGAAAAATTATAAAAGATGCCATTCTGACCAGTTGGCGGTATGCGTCGATGGAGCGTGATCTATCGTCCTTTATTGAACTTAGTATTGGATATGAAACTTGGCCAATAATGGTGGTAACGGTCTCGGAAGGGAATTTGATTAAACTTTCTCCTTTGTTGTAGGCTCCAAGAGATTCGGGAGCGTACATTTTGCCTATTACAAGAGTGTATATGTTGTTATAAATGGTATTGATTAAAGATGCCCCGAGTAATCTGGATCCAAAAGAGAAGTGTTCATTCAATGAATTCCAGGAAAAAATGGCTTTAGGTGTCCAACGGCTGAAAACCCACAACAAGAGTGATCGTACAGTCGCACTAGTCAAGGCCTGAACGACCAGAGACCAGATTCCGAACCCCTTGTATGCCATGAACAGTGCCGCACTTCCCGATATTATAGCTGAAATGATAGATATCTTGGCAAAGACCTTGAAATTTACCTCGATTGTTAGCTTTGAGTTTTGAACAATAGCCAGAGCATTGATTATGAGTACCAACGAATAGCTCTTGGTGAGGTCTACAAATACAGGCTGTTCGTAAAAACTCGCGATGAATGGTGCAACGGCGTACAATATAATATA
The DNA here is from genome assembly GCA_029009115.1 of Bacteroidales bacterium. GTDB lineage: Bacteria > Bacteroidota > Bacteroidia > Bacteroidales > UBA932 > Cryptobacteroides. The sequence goes on from JAQXJU010000051.1 coordinate 1,729, forward strand.
AAACAGCAAAGCTGCGAAGATATTAAAGTAGAATATAGTGGAGAAGTCTGTCTCGGAACATTTGCATTTTCTTACAAGTGCCGCTCCAAAGCCAGAGTCCACAAAGCATTGACAAATTGCCATCATCACAGCCAATATTGCGATCACTCCATAGTCTCCTGGGCTTAATTGTCTGGCGATGAGCAGATTGAAAAGAAAACTCAATCCTTTGCTGGAGAAGATGTCAAGTCCTCCCCAAAATAACCCCTTGATGGTTTTATCTCTCAAGTCCCCCATAATACCTTTTGTGATATATATGTAGACTGGTGATTCTCACTCATTGAGCGCAGATGTCCGCCGCTTTGTGCCCTCATCCGGTGCGTGGGCGGGAACTATTTCCCGGACCAGGGCCAGAGGGACTTGCGGCGGGTGGGGGAGGGCGAGGTTGAGTGGGAGAGGTAGTAGTCGCGGAAGGTTATTCCTTCGGTGATCACGTGGTAGATCACGCCCCAGTCGGGAAGTCCTCCCAGGTTGCGGTCGTCGATGAAGAGGTCGGCTTTCAGTTTGCGCGGGGAGGTCGGGGTGTCCTCACCTTCGTAGAAGTCCTCGGGGTGGTTGCTGTTCACGGCATAGAACTCCAGGCCGCGGCCGCGGCACCAATCCACGGCGTCCTTCAGCAGCTGGCCTTCCCTTACCGACCAAAGTATCAGGGTGTGATGGTCGGCCTGAAGGCGTTTCAGCGTTTCCACGGCGAAAGGTATCTCTTTGCCTATCTTGGGGTACTTGTGCTCGACGATGGTCCCGTCAAAGTCAACCGCTATGATCATCTTTTTAAAGTGTTATGTTGTGTCTTGGGAAATTCTTGGGGCTTGGCACCTGTTGCAATAGGTTAGGTGTCAATTAGTTAGATCGGTGAACGACTCGAAGGCGATTACTGGTGAATTCGCTTTATTCATTGAACAGTCGAACATGCTCAGTAACATTGCATCAAATATATGAAATTCTGTCCTAAAAGGCAAGTCGATCGGTCGGAAAAATTGAAATGTTCCTGAATCCCGGGCCGGTTTCCAGGGCATGTCCGCGCAACCGGAAGGCTTCCTATTCAATCGGAGCGACAAGGTCGGGATGGACGGAGACCAACGCGACGGAGACCACGCCCTTTATCTCGACGATGACTTTCCTGGAGCGGTATCCCTTGACCTTGACAAACACACCTTCGCATCCTTCGAATAATCCTCCCGTTATCCGGACCTTCTGCGCTTTTGTGAAATTGATCTCGGCGGGGCCGAAAAAACGCAGGGACTCGTCATAGGATCCCGCCACCGCGATGAATGTCCTCATCTGCTTCTCGGGGACAGTGATCTTCTTGCCGAGTCTTTGATCCATCATGTATTGCAGCATGGGAATGCGGGTGGGCTGCTTAAGCTCTTGGATTCCGGATGCGGTGGCGCGTACGAATATGATGTTGTGGATCACCGGTACGAGGCGCTTTTTTCCGGTTCTGGCGGATTTCTCGTACTTCATCGGAATGAAGTTTTCCACGCCTTTCTCGTCCAGAAGCCTTTTGGCCTCCAACTCACGGTGGTAGGTGACCCGCATCGTGAACCACATCAGTTCCTCAGTCTCGCCTGGTCTGCCCATTTGCTTTCCTGTTAACCACTATGAGAGCATCATGGCGGCGCGGATGCCTTCCGCAAGAGCTGGGCTTGTCACGTGTCCAACGATGGCAAGGGCAAAATCGATGGCGCACCCCGGCCCGCGTCCTGTGATCAGGTTGCCGGAAGTCACCGCCGGTGTCTTGACGTACTCGCCGCCTTTAGCGATAGGCTCCTCCTCGAATCCGTCGTAGCAAGTGAACCGTTGTCCCTCAAGGGACGGGAGCTGCGAGACCACCAGCCCGGGAGCCGCGCAGATCGCCGCGACGGTGCCTCCTTCGGCGTAGTGGCTTTTCATCAGTTCCATGAGATCGTGGTTGTCGGCAAGGTGCCTGGCTCCTGGCAATCCGCCCGGGAAAACCATAACATCTTTCCGGTCGGTTCCCTCTGTCTTGACTTCGGACCGGAATCCGTCCCAGTCAAGGTCGGCGGTGACGGGAACCCCGTGAGCGCCTTTTACTTCCTTGTCTGTGTTGATGGAAACTGTCCGGGCGTTGATCCCTCCTCTTCTGAGGATGTCCACGGTGGCGAGGGCCTCGATCTCCTCGAACCCTTCCGCAAGGAATATGAAGACTCCTTTCATGGCATTATATTGTTAATGATACTGTTTCCTCCATTGAAGACAAAACAACCGGTCACTTCGGCTGGCTCAGCGACCTTGTCAGGCCCCGCGTCCTAAGTGACCAGTTGTGATGTTGAGATATCAGGACTCGAACCTGAACTGGCAGAACCAAAATCTGTAGTGCTACCATTACACCATACCTCGAATTCCGCTTGCGCGGATAAGAAATTAGTCTGATTATTTCCTAACTTTGCGTGCTATGGATTCGCTTGATGAGAAATCTATGCGTGAAGCACTGAAGGAAGCGCAAGCTGCTCTTTCCGAAGGAGGCGGATACCAGTCCAAGGGGGTCTCGAGTCCAGCGGAGAATTGCAGGATGAAGACCAACGAGGCTCCCGCCTTCTGCCCTGTATGTCAAAGGGCTATAGAGCGGATTATCAGATTCCATTCGAATCCGAGATGATTTTCAATAGAATATGGTTAACAAACATTTAATACTCACAATTCTAGTTTTCGCCTTTGTGATGCCATCTTGCAAGCAAGATAAAGAGAGCTCAAAGGCCGTGCGCAAGTGCAATATGATGGTGCTGAAGCCCGCAACGAGGGAACTCAGCAGCACCTACTCTGCAACAATCCGTGGAAAGCAGGACATAGATATCCGCACGAAAGTGTCCGGCTATCTGACGGATGTGAAAGTAAAGGAAGGTTCTACAGTCCTCAAAGGCCAGACCCTGTTCATAATCGACAGAGTCCAGTATGAGGCAGCCCTCCAGACTGCGATAGCCAACGTGAATGTGGCCGAGGCTGCAGTGGCTGCGGCTAAGTTGACCCTTGAAAGCAAAGAAAAGCTGTACGAGCAGCATATAATATCTGAATTCGACATCCAGATGGCGCGGACGATCCTCGCCAAGGAGAAGGCTACGCTGGCCCAGGCTCACGCCAATGAGGTGAATGCGCGCAACAATCTATCCTATACCGAAGTTAAGAGCCCTTCCGACGGAGTGGTCGGAACCCTCCCCTTCAGGGTCGGAACCCTGGTAAGTCCCAATGATGCGACGCCTCTGACGACAGTTTCCGACAATTCTGAGATGTATGTCTATTTCTCGATGACCGAGAGCCAGGTGCTGTCCCTGACCCGCCGCTTCGGCACTCTGGACAATGCTCTGAAAGCCTTGCCGTCCATTTCGCTGGAACTCAGCGACGGAACCATCTATCCTCAGAAAGGGCGTATCGAAGCCATCTCCGGACTTATCGACCCCACGACGGGGTCAGTCACGGTCCGCGCCAAGTTTCCCAACGGAGGCAGGCTTCTTCTGTCCGGAGGTTCCGGCAACGTTATCCTGCCCCACGAGCAGTCTGACTGCATCGTCATTCCCCAGTCAGCAACCTACGAAGTTCAAGACAAGGTATATGCCTACCGTTACGAGAATGGAACTGCCAAGTCACATATAATCAGCGTGTTCGAAATCTCGAACGGGACCGAGTACATAGTACGTGGAGGACTCGCCGCCGGAGATACCCTGATTACCGAGGGCGTCGGCATCCTCAGGGATGGAATCAAGGTGGATATCAAGAAACTTACCGAGTAGAGAGCGATGAACGTTAAGACATTTATCGACCGTCCGGTACTTTCCACGGTCATATCCGTTGTCATTGTCATCGGAGGACTGATCGGACTCGTCTCTCTTCCGATAGAGCGGTATCCTAGCATTGCGCCTCCGACTATCAGCGTCCAGGCGACCTACTCTGGAGCCAGCGCCGAAACGGTACAGAAATCGGTGGTCGTTCCCATAGAGGAGGCAATCAACGGTGTAGAGAATATGACCTATATGTTCTCGACGGCAAGCAACACCGGAAACGCCAACATACAGGTCTTCTTCAAGCAGGGGTCCAACCCGGATATGTGTGCAGTCAACGTCCAGAACTGCGTCAGCCGAGCCACCAGGTCCCTGCCCAGCGAGGTGACTCAGCTAGGCGTGACTGTCCGCAAGAGACAGACCAACATCCTTATGCAGGTCGGACTCTACTCCCCGAACGGGTCATACAACAACGAGTTCATAGCCAACTATATTAAAATCAATATGGTGCCTGCAATCAGCCGCATCCCCGGAGTCGGAGACGTGGATGTGAGAGGCGCCAACTACTCGATGCGCATCTGGCTCAAGCCGGACGTGATGGCCCAGTACAAGCTGATACCCTCCGACATCACCGGGGCTCTGGCGGAACAGAACATCGAGGCAGCAACCGGTTCCCTTGGCGAGAACTCGGACAATACCTTCCAGTACACCCTCCGATACAAGGGCCGTCTGGAGAAACCCTCGGAGTTTGAGAATATCGTGATCAGGGCTCTTCCGAACGGAGAGGTATTGAAACTCAAGGACGTGGCTACAATTGAACTAGGGGCTCAGAGCTACCAGTTCATCGGGCGCATCAACGGCTGCCCGGGAGCATCGCTTATGGTTTATCAGACCCCCGGTTCGAACGCCACCGAAATCATCGAGAACATCGAGAAATACCTCGAGACCGCCCGCGCCGATTTCCCCATCGACCTGGAACTTGCAGTCCTGAACAATTCCAATGACTTCCTCTACGCGTCAATCAAGAACGTCATACGGACTCTGCTCGAAGCAATCCTTCTGGTAATCATCGTGGTCTTCGTCTTCCTGCGGTCCTTCCGCTCGACCCTGATTCCTTTGATAGCGACGCTCGTGTCGATTGTCGGAACCTTTATGTTCCTGTACCTGCTTGGTTTCAGCATCAATCTGCTGACTCTGTTCGCGCTGGTGCTGAGCATTGGCGTTGTGGTCGATGACTCAATCATAGTGGTGGAGGCTGTCAACACCAGACTCGCAGGGGGGACACTGGCGCCGAAGAGGGCCACGGTCGAAGCCATGCACGACGTGACTGCGGCGCTGATTACCTCCACCCTCGTGTTTATGGCGGTGTTTATGCCGGTTTCAATGATGGGAGGCACTGCCGGTACCTTCTACACCCAGTTCGGAATCACGATGGCTGTCGCCGTGGGCATTTCGGCAATCAACGCCCTGACCCTCAGTCCCGCTCTCTGCGCCTTGTTGCTGCGGCCAGCACCCGCGTCTGACGGAAGTGCTGACCCCCGGACCTTCCGGAAGCGGCTTTCGCTGTCTCTCGGGACCGGTTTCGAAGCGCTTCGCCGACGCTATCTCAAGGGGGTGAGTTTCTTCCTGCACCACCGCTGGGTGGCACCGGTACTGGTGGCGGCCTTCATCGGACTGCTCCTCTACAACCTGAACACTACCAAGACCGGTCTGATACCGCAGGAGGATATGGGTGTGATACGCGTGGATGTATCCACTTCACCCGGAAGTTCGCTCGCCCATACCAAGACCATCATGGACAATATTGACCGAGACGTCATCCAGGGTATCGAAGAGAAGAGAGTCTATGAGAATTCCACGGGGTTCGGCCTGATTTCGGGACAGGGAACTTCGCATGGTTCCTTCACCATCAGGCTTAAGCCCTGGGATGAGCGTCCCGGAAAAGAGCATTCCCTGGACAACATAATGGCGCGGGTTAAGGATTACACTTCTGAAATCAATGACGCTTCGATTTTCATATCCTCTCCGGCGATGATTCCGGGATTCGGAACGTCCAACGGATTCGAACTGTATGTCCAGGATAAGAAGGGAGGAGAAATAGAAACCCTCTTCGAATACACTCGGAATCTTATCGACGCTCTGAGGCAGCGTCCGGAGATAGGATCCGTCAGCACCTCCTTCAATCCCGGTTTCCCGCAGTATGAACTGGAACTCGATGCAGTCAAGTGCAAGCGGGCAGGGATTTCTCCGAAAGAGGTCCTGGATGTGTTGAACGGATACTACGGCGGAAAACTGTCCACCCAGTTCAACCGTTTCACCAAACTTTACCAGGTGATGGTTCAGGCTGAACCGAGGTACCGCGTCGATAAACAGTCCCTTAACAATATTTTCGTGCGCATAGGTGACGATATGGCTCCGATCAGCCAGTTCGTTACCCTGACGAAGGTCTATGCTCCTGAGAGCCTGTCCAGATTCAATCTCTTCCCCTGTATCAAGGTGAATGGCCGTCCTGCGGAAGGATACTCGTCAGGTCAGGCGATTCAGGCCGTGAGGGAGGTGGCTTACGACACCCTTCCTGTCGGCTACGGCTATGATTTCGGAGGCATATCCAGGGAGGAGGCTGAAACTACTGGTAATTCCTGGATGGTATATGTCATTTGCTTCGTGCTGATTTATCTGATACTCTGCGCGTTATACGAGAGTTACTTCCTGCCTTTCGCGGTTCTGCTGGCAGTCCCTGCCGGATTGGTGGGCAGTTTCTGGCTTGCAAGGGCGATGGGACTGGAGAACAACATCTATCTGCAGACTGGTCTGATTATGTTGATCGGACTGCTGTCGAAGACCTCCATCCTTATCACGGAGTATGCCGTTACCCGCCGCCGCAGCGGAATGGGACTCGCGCAGTCTGCGCTACTCGCGACAAAGGAACGCTTCCGCCCCATATTGATGACGGTACTGACGATGATTGTGGGGCTGTTCCCGCTGCTAGTTGCCTCTGGGGTAGGAGCCAACGGAAACAACACTCTCGGCGCCGGAGTGATTGGCGGAATGTTCGTCGGCACGGTAGCCATCCTGTTCCTGGTTCCGTCGCTTTTCATAATCTTCGAATGGATCCAGGAGAAAGTGTCACCAAACAAATACAAGGAATAATGCGAAGTCTTACGGCAAAAGTGACAGGTGTCCTTGCAGTGATGCTTTCCTGCATTGGATGCTCGGTTTTCAAGGAATATGAACGGCCGGAGGGAGTGGTTCCGGCGAATCTGTACGGCGAATTGCCAGGAGGGGCGGTCACTGTGGTTTCGGATTCGACTGGAATCGAGGCGATAGGATGGAGGGACTTCTTCACCGATCTGGCTCTTCAGGCTTTGATTGAACTGGGTCTCCGGAACAATGCCGACTTGCAGATTGCGGCATTGCGGGTGGTAGAGAGCGAAGCTACCCTGCAGAGCGCCCGTCTATCCTTCTACCCCTCATTCTCGATATCGCCTTCTTTCCAGATGCAGAATTCGAAGAATCTCGGCGGATCGGCGGTTGGATTCTCGATTGCTCCGGCTGCCAGCTGGGAACTTGACCTGAGGGGTAGCCTGACCAATAAAAAGCGTTATGCTGAGGCGGCTCTGGAACAGTCCAAGCTTTTGGAACGCAGTGTCAGGACTGAACTGGTATCCTCGATAGCGCAAATGTACTACACTCTCGTTATGCTCGATGCGCAGAAGGAAATCTCTTCTTCCACCTTCCGGAACTGGCAGGAGAACGTGCGAATAATGCGGGCGATGAAGGATGCGGGAATGGCGAACGAGGCTTCAGTTACCCAGACCGAGGCGAATTGCAGTTCGATAGAGGCTTCGCTTTATGACTTGGATAAGAGAATAATGACAGCCGAAAATTCTCTGGCGTTGTTGCTGGGTGTCCCTCCGGGGCATTTCGAGAGGGGAGAGTTCCGTGGACTTGAATTGTCAGGGAAGTTTGCGGCGGGGGTGGAGTCAGTCCTGCTTGCCCGCCGTCCGGACGTGATGGCTGCTGAACAGTCCCTGCGGATGGCATATTACGACACCAATGTTGCGAGGTCGGCCTTCTATCCATCGTTCAGACTGTCCGGTGAGTATGGATGGGAAAAGGCTCTCACTTCTCCTGCTGCCTGGGTGCTGGGATTGGCTGCCAACGCGGCGGCACCCATATTCGATGCCGGAAGGAACAGGAACAATCTCAAGATAGCCGAGGCTCGTCAGCAGGAGGCTCTGATTGCCTTCAGGCAGTCTCTTCTCCAGGCTGGGAATGAGGTTAACAGTGCGATAGCTTCCTGCAACCTTGCAGAAAGCAAGAAAGATATCCGCATCCGGCAGATTGAATCTCTCAACCGGGCCGTAGAAAGCACACGGCAGTTGATGAGCCATTCTGAATCGACCTATCTGGAGGTCCTGACGGCGCAGCAGTCGCTCCTTTCGGCCAGGCTGCAGCAGGTTGCCGATCATTTCGAGATGGTCCAGGGAGTCATCTCCTTGTACCGCGCCCTAGGCGGTGGAGGGGATTACTGATTCCCGCCGTACTCCCGGCCGTCTGGAAAATCGGCATTTCGAAGCGCATACGGCCTGCTGCTATACTCTTGGAGTGGAACAGACTTTCCCCTGGTAGCGCTTCCTGAGTCACCGCGGTGCCTAGACGGTCCTGGATGTTGGGGCCGTTGAAGGCACTGTCAGATGATTCTCTCAAACATCGCCCGTTCTTCGGGGAACATTCCCGACAAGTGGTCGATAATGAACATGCGTGATTCCTCCGGTGAACATTCTGCGCGGAGGGGCACATCCGTTTCGTCTTTGATGAACCTTGCCCACGAAGGTGTATTGCCGGACTCCCGACGGACTCCCGGAAGCGCCTGCGGAGTCACCGCGGTGCCGGACTGGATGCCGCGATTCTGAATCCCAGGATACTCTCCCGCAAAACCCAGAATTGTCTCCGGAGTCGTTATGCTATTCCGCTGCCAACCTCTGTACTCGCAGTTCGGACCGCGGTATATCCTCGTGATATCTCCAACCACGGTCCAGGTTCC
>JAQXJU010000052.1 GCA_029009115.1 Bacteroidales bacterium
GCCAACATTCTCGGTGGTCCGGCTACCAACTCACTTTTGAACCTGTATCTGAGAGAGAAGAAGGGGTGGGTATATGGAATAGAGTGCTCTTATACACAATACTCTTCAATAGGTGTTATGGCAATACTGATAGGTTGCGAGCATGGCAATGTAGATAATTGTATCTCAGCGACTAAGAAGATAATCGGCTCTCTGATTGACAAACCTATGTCCGAGGGTAAACTTAAGGCAGCAAAGCGACAGTTCCTTGGGCAGATGGGTATTGCCGCCGATAACGGAGAATCACTTTGCCTGTCCATGGGCAAGAGTCTTCTCGCATTTGGCAAGGTCTCTACCCTTCAGCAGAATGTCGAAGCGGTAGAATCGGTTACAGTATCAGACATTCAGGAGATGGCCCGCCGGATATTCTCTCAGGAAAAGATATCTACCCTAATATACAGATAGTTACGGAGCCTGGGCAGATGGGTTCAGAGGGTCTTGCTTGTCAGGCTCCACCAAGCCAAGGGCAGCTACAATGTTATAACCTTGCTCATACGTTTGGGAAAAATGCTTTTCTCATCAGTCTCAGGTCAAGGCTGCCATCTTTATACCTGCTGGGATGCATCCAGAACAGGATAGATACTGCTTACTATTTACGATGAAATTCACCTCGGAAGGCAATGTGCCCCAGAAGGCCTTCTGACGGGGGTCAGCCCGAAAGGTGAATTTCACGAAACCACCCAATCGGCCTCTGAGGCACTTCTGACAGGGGTAGCACGAACCGGTGAAATTCACCTCAAAAACCAATGTGCCTCTGAGGGCATTGTAGAGGGGGTGAGGCTCTGAGGTGGACACAAAGTCGTTCCACCTCGAAGGCCAACCTGCCCCAGAAGGCCTTCTGACGGGGGTCAGCCTGAAAGGTGAATTTCACGAGATTACCAAATCGGCCTCTGAAGTGCTTCTGACAGGGGTTGCCGCAACCGGTGAAATTCACCTCCAAAGGCAACCTGCCTCAGAAGGCATTGTAGAGGGAGTCAGCTCGAAAGGTGAATTTCACGAGTCTGCCCAACCGGCCTCAAAAGGCATTCTGGCAGGAGGATGGTATTCAAGTTCTGCTAAAGTTTAAGATGTTGATCACCCAAGGGAAAAGGTGGGTTGAGAACAATCCAATCTCATTGAAAAATTGAGTGAAATTAATTAATTCTCCGCCCCTCTATGTAATTATTAATAATTTTTACAAACTCTCTGGCGATAACGCAAACAGTCACCCAATTTAATTACAACACAATAGTTTACAGGTATTGCAAGACCAGAATATTTTGCTTATCTTTGTAACTTATTTCATTTGGCGCTAATGACAGGTCTGAACGGAATAATAGTAGCGGTATTGAAGAAGATTGTCTACGTGGCTATCATCTTCTGCGTATTCGCATTTGCCGCTCCTGATGCCAGTGCCAAAACGTCCCTCTCCGAAAAGGGAAGAACCAACCCCGAAGCCAGTCAAACCAACCCCGTGGTTGGTCAATGGGAGGAAATGTCTCTCACCATCTACTTCAAGGTTGGGCGGTATGAACTGCTGCCTTCGCTTTCGGGGAATGGCAGGAGGATCTCGCGATTCTTTGAGGCGTTGGACAGTCTCTCGATAGACCCCGCTGTCAGAATCTCTCATACTGTGGATATCCGATCCTCTGCCTCACCGGAAGGAGATTCGCAGTTTAATGCCCAACTCAGCATGAACAGGGCCAGGACTGCGATGAAGTTGTTCCGCAGCCGCACCCTCTCCAACCAGCAAGCTACCCCGAATGCTCTGGATGGTATCTCGTTCAGAATCAACTCGATTGGCGAGGACTGGGAGACTCTTGGGGAGCAGATTCGCTCTTCCAATCTCGATCCCAGCCGCAAGGCGCTCGACATAGTCGAAAAGACCCCGACTTACATAATCCGCCACGGAAAGATTGTCGGAGGCCGCAAGCAGTCTCTGATGAACCTGTGGGGAGGGAAACTCTGGTGGAAGCTGTACCGCTTGTTCTTCCCCTCGCTCAGACAGGCCACTCTGACAGTGCGTTATACCCGTCAGGAAGCAATCCAAAGCCCCAGCGCGAAGGCTCTGACGAGCGCCGTTGCGAGCAGCAACCTTCCGCCCAAAGGACTTGTCCAGAGGCCAACCCAAATACCAACCCAAATACCAACCCAGAGGCCAACCCAAAGCCCAACCCAGAAGCCATCCCAAGAGCCTTCCCAAACTCAAACCCAAGAGCCAAGCCCAGCACCTAGCCAAACGCCTGACATCCAGACTCTTCCGACGGTCAAGGCCGCTGCAGTTGCTGGCAAGAAACCCCTCTTTGCGATTAAGACCAACCTCCTTTTCGATGCGGCTACTCTCATCAACCTTGGGATTGAACTCCCTGTATCAGAGCGGGTCAGTATAGCGGCAGAGGGAATTTTCCCTTGGTGGAGAAACGCTTCGAAGGACATTACCATCCAGATGATGGCGGCTGACATCGAGGGCAAATACTGGTTCGGAGACAGGTCTCGTTTCGAAGCTATGACCGGGTTCTATGCGGGAGCCTATTTCGGAGGTGGCATCTTTGACTTTCAGCTTGGAAAGCTTACCGATGGCAAGGGGGTTCAGGGCGATTTCTTCATTCTGGGAGGCCTGAGCGCCGGATATGCCCACAAGATTGGAAGAAATCTCAGGCTCGAGTACGGACTCGGATTAGAATATCTGCAATGCGACTTCCGCGAATACATCAGCGTCAAGGACACAAAGTTCGGTAACATCAAGGTAATGCCCTATCCTTGGGAGCTGAAGCGTTCAAGGTCAATCTTGCCGGCAAAGGCAAGCGTCTCGCTAGTCTGGATGATAGATTCAAGAAAAGGAGGGCAGAAGAAATGAGTAAGCGGCTGATTCTCATATTCTTCTCCCTTTTGAGCGTGCTCGTCTCCTGCCAGCGCGACCACCTCTACTATGCATCATCCAATACGGCGACGGTGCTGGTGAAACCCGACTGGAGTGCACTGAACAGCACCCCCAACGGAATCACCGTCTTTGCCTATAACGATGCCGACGGAAGCCTGTACCGCCGATTCCCCCCTGTGAACGCCCTCGATAAGTGCTATATCAAACTGCCCGAGGGAGACTTCACCCTCCTGGTGATGAACGATACCCCCGAGGAATTCGACGGAAGGATACAATTCACAGGAACCGAGAATCTTTCGACCATTCAGGCCAAGGGTGTCAAGGACGAAAAGCGGAGTACCAAATTCGCCGACCACTTTATCGTCGAGCCCGACTCTCTGGTTGTTTCGCTGATTAAGGGCGTACACATTTCGCCCGAGCAGATTGACTACTTCTACGACAAGCCATCTTCGGACATCAACGAGGATTCAGCCATCGAACTGGACACCAAACCCAAGCCTGCCGTATCCAAGGTTCATATACAAGCACACGTAAAGGGGCTTAAATATGCCCGCGGAACCACTTCCACCTACCTCAGGGGCGTTGCCGGAGGACGGATGATGGGGGCGGAACTCAATTCGACAGAGGCGGTTTCGCAAGCTTTCATTCTCAACAATGCAAAGTACGACCCCGGTTCCGACGTCAACGGCACAATCAGCGCCGACTTCCTTTCATTCGGACTGATAGGCGACGGGATGGGAAGCGACAAATACTACCTCGACATCAACTTTGTACTGATAAACGGAGACCCTTACCCATTATCCATTGATGTGACAGACCTGATATCCATAGAAATCAGCCTCGACCTGAAGTTATCGCTAAAGTTAGACCTCAACATTGAATTGCCCGAAGTGATGGGTGAGGAAGGCGGAGGCTTCAACACAGATATCACAGAGTGGGACGAGGAATTTATCGAGATACCAATGTAATTTTATTAATAATTTATATTAACAACCAAATTCAAGTTTATGAAAAAATTAACAATTTTAATCGCAGCTGTGGCGCTCATTGCATCGGCCTGCACCAAGACCGATGTCATTGATAACGCTTCCATCGGCAAGGGCATCGAATTCTCAGCCTACACACAAAAACCTACGAGAGCTCCTCAGACCGACGTAGTAACCTCAGAATTCAACTCATTTGAGGTATCTGCCATCGGAAACAATGCCTTGTACTTTAACAATGTCACTTTTAGAAAGAATACAGTATGGGAAAGCAATCCCGTCTATTTCTGGCCTGCTTACCCTCTGACCTTCTGCGCATACAACACTCCTGCGAATGGCACTTTCACCAGAAACATTACTGCAGGAGCACAGACAATCACTTTCGCTCCTTCTACTGAACTTGCCAAGCAGGAGGACCTTGTTGCCGCCTATGCCGCATCGAAGAAAGAAAGTGACGCTGTGTCAACAGGGAATTCACTGCATCTTGGATTCACGCACTACCTTACTCAGGTTGTAGTGAATGCTCTCAGCAACAACAGCGATTACACTGTCAAAGTTGACGGAGTCAAGCTTGCCAACCTCGCCGGCGAAGGCACATACACCTTCAGCAGCAACACAATGGAAGCAACTGCCGCTAAGATTAATTCGGCTTCATCTTCGGACTATTCAGCCTCCTTTACAGCAAAGACTCTCGATGGAGATGCAACCGAAATGATGACTAATGGTGGAAATGGCCGCTGGTATCTCGTACCCCAGACTGTTACCGCCTGGGATCAGCCTAATAACAAAACCAACACCCACAACGGAACATACCTTGCCCTCAAGGTAAATATCACAGGCCCCGCTGGCATTCATATTTATCCTGCAGCAGGTGAAGCTACAGCATGGATGGCCGTTCCCGTTCCCACTGAACTCGCCTTTGCTCAGGGCAAGAAGTACAACGTCACCGTCAAGTTCTTCGGCGAAGACGGCAAAGGAGGTGCGGGTTATGTCGATCCTGAGGCTCCCGGAGATCTCGACGGAAACGGTAATGCCGACGATGACAAAGGCAAGAAGATTATCGGCGGTGTCATAAAGTTCAATGCAGAAGTATCTGCATGGGACACTGTTGACGTCACCATCCTTCTTTAAACCCTATTGGCCGGCGGGGCCTGACCGCCCCTCCGGTCTCCAATTATGAAAAGACCAACAACAATAATAGCGATTGTATTTGCACTCTGTCTGGCGGAAGCGTGCTGGAAGGAAACTGTGTCTGTGCCCAAAGACAATGCACCCCTTGACTTCAGTTCGTCATTCACAAGGGCTCCCCTGTCCGAGGTATTCACCACTTTCAAGGTCTGGACGAGCATTCAGAAGGCAGACAACACCATTACCCTGATGAATGGATATCGGGTGAACTTCGACCTCAGCGAAGGATGGACGTATATTCTTGGCGAAGGAACTGAGTCTCAGCACCTTCAACGCTGGGACGAGGGTGCATCGGTACACCGCTTCCACGCCGGGGCTCCGCAAGAAAACGTTACAACAATAAGCGATAATTCAGTCTGCGTGAGTGTCAAGTCAACCACAACCCTGAGTGAAACTTCTCTGTTTACGACACCCTATGTCGTGAACAAACACGACCCCAAGTGGGGAGAAACAGTCAATCTGGTCTTCAACTATGCCAACGCAAGGGTCAACCTGGCATTCAAATACATATCCGCTGTCGGAGCGAGTCTTACCGACATTAAGCTTACGCCCCCTGCGCCGTACGCAAGCGAAGGCACTATGGACTTCGAGTATCTGTGGCACATCCCCAAGGTCAAGGCCTCAGGGCTCACTATCAGCTCGAAGAGCAGCGCTCCGCTCAGTTTTCCTGACCTGGTGATTCCTGCAAATTCCGACAAGTACCACGAGACCTCAGTTCCCTGGCTTATGATTCCGGATCCGGCAATCGCAGGGCAGTGGACTCTGTCGTTGAAGATTGACGGAATCGAAAAGGTAATTCCTTTCACCCAGAGCAAATCCTGGGAATCAGGCAAGTCATACACTTACAGATTCGAATATACCGATAAGGCAAACCTGGTTTTTACCGGCACGAACACAGAACTCTTCGTCGGCGAGGGCCCGGAATCGGGAGGAGAGCACAATTTCAGCTAGATGAAACTGTTCAGACATAGATATACTTTATTGCTATCCGCACTTACCGGCATCCTGATTTTGGGGTGCAGGCAGGAAGAATTGCCTTCTGACCCTTCTGAAGGCTCGAGGGTCGCGATGGCTCTTGGGAACGAGAAGAGCGGGAGAGCTCATTTTGAAGACAAGAACGGCACGGCATCCTTCGTCTGGGACACCGGCACCGATATGATTGCCGTTATCTCAAAGTCGGGGAGCATCGCATCTTGGGATGGTGGCTCTTTCCACTCCCCTATGAGTATTTACCTGCTCGACCCGGCAGCGCCCAACAAAGTCAAACGTGCAACCTCCACACGCACACTTGCCGCAGATGCGTCCGCTCCCGGAGACGGATTCTACTGCCTCTCACCGGTCAACGGTTCGTCTCTGTGCCAGATGTCCGAATCTTCGGCAGAGGTCGCTGTAGAATTCTCTATGCCCGCCCTCTTCGAGCAGAGCGCAAGTGAGCATCTCGAGGAATTCGAGAAATACTGCTTCATCCACGGAGAGTCCACTGTCCTCAGCGCACCTTCTCCGTCGGATAAGAACTTCTATGCCAACACCACATATTTCAGGGCAATTCCTGCCACGTTCAGATTCAATATCAAGAACAACACCGAGAACAGTCTGAATATGGAGTCGGTCAAGATTACCTGTGACAAGCTATTCCCCGACAAACTCCGCTGGTCCACATACGGCTCCACGCCCGTCATCGGCGAAACCAGCGACAAATCAGGCTATTTCAACACAATCAAGACATCAATCAACAACGGTTTAGGCGAGATCATCCCGGCAAAGGCTGGAGGGGTGATTTCAAGCGGAGTCTATTATTCAATGTGCCTGCCTTTTGACGATGCAAGTTCGTTGGAGGGCGGTACTCTGGCATTCATTATCGAATCGGATAAGAAAGTCCACACGTTCAATATCAGCACGAGCGAGTTCTTCAGAGACTTGGCTGTCAAGAAGTTTGAGAGCAATAAGATTTACACTTTCAACATTACGATGAACGACAATTCTGTCGAGCTCGAGAACATAATCATTTCAGACTGGATTGGGGACCCCTTCTTCCTTCCTACCGAAGACGTAACGGCTACATTGAAGTTGGATGCAACCTATTGGGTACAAGACAGGGAGAACTTCTATACCTTTGGGTTTATGAGGATGTTCGGCAACGACAACAGCGATGTCCAATGGGCTGAATGCAACATAGGAGAGTATCTATACTATGCAAGCGACGTGACACACTTCTGGTCTCAGATCAGCCCCTCAGACGAATCCGACAAGACATATCTCGCGCCATACTACGATAACGTTAGCGATTTCTTCTGGCAAACCCCTTCCAGAGCCGACTTCATTCAGCTTTTCAGCCTGCCTGAAGAGAATATCATTATGGGGAAGGACGAAGAATCACAGGTCTATGGCCTACGTTTCAAAAGCGTTAACAATCCGGGAGCATCTATTTTCATCCCCTGCTCGGGAAGGAAAGAAGAACAAACTGTATTTCCCCCTGACGGAAGCACTGTAATCACGCATACCTTCCACGGATACTACTGGACCAAAGAGGCCGCTGATTCAGAAAATGCATGGCTGCTTCACTTCTGCTATAGCCAGGTCGAAACCGTAATCAATGACGTGTCCAATTTCTCGGACTTCTACAAGGTTCTCAACTCGGGCAATGACCTTTATGAGTTCCAGACAAGTCCCAGAGGCAGCGGAAGCAAGTTATACACAACAAGAGCCATTATCAAGAATGAGTAGGATCAAGATACTTTTCATCTCTGCAATTACCCTGCTGATACTCTCTGCCTGTGGCAGGGAGGAAGTTCCGGGAAGCAAGGACAGACTCTACATCCGTGCCTCAGCCGTTTCTCCCGAGGGAGAATCGAACCCCGCGACAAGGCTTAGCAACACAGGGTATCTCGTTTCTTTTGAGGCAGGAGACGCAATAGGAGTCACTGGAATTGATGCCAATGGCAATATTCTGGACATCTGCAACAACGTCAGGTTCGAGTACGAGAGCGCAAGCGTAGAAAATGGCCTTGTATGGGCTTCGTTTGTCAACAACCGTGGTTACGACTTTGTCGAAAGGGTTGAAGGGGCGACTTATTTTGCCTACTATCCTTATGACCCCCAATGGAACGGAAAGACCCTTGAATACATTATTGAGCATTTTGACGTGCAGGCTAACCAGAGCACCAAGGAGAACTTCAATAAAAGCGACCTTATGACTCCCACTGCAGCCATTGCTCCCAGCAACACTGAACTGCGCTTCACAATGTATCACCAGATGTCAACCATCTCCATCTTCTACAACAACGAGTGGGAGCCGGACGGAATTACCCCACGGTACTCTATCGTTCTTGATTCGAGCAGCTATCCTGCCGATTTGAGGATTGAGAATACTTACAGGGCTTTCACTTCCCTATCGACTTATGAGTTGAGGCGCCGTTATCTGGTCAATCCAAGGAAGACTCCAAAGGTTAAGCTCTCCGGTTATCTAAAGGAGAATAATTTCCGTTATTTCAGCAAACTCATAGAAGTAAGGGCCGGGACTCTTCACTCCATTTCCTTTGAAGGCGAGCCACTGGTACCGTACTCTGACGGGGTGGATCTCGGCTTGGAAGACGTTGAGTTTGTGGATGCTAACGGCGAAACAACCACTCTGAACCATAAGGTTATCTGGTCTAAATACAATCTGGGCGAATCCAGTGGCGAGAGTTATCCCTTTGATCCTGCGGACGGAGATAAAGGAAGCAAGAGAGGGTCGCGCGACCCTTATGCCCGAGGGGACTACTATTGCTGGGGAGCCACGTTCACCCAGTACAACAATGGCCTCTCAGGATACAATGGATACGGATACAACAACTATTTCGACAAGGAATACAAGATTGCCCCGCTGGGTGGAACAATCAAAGAAACCGAATATGACGTTGCACACGCCAAGTGGTGGAGGGGCAAGTGGCGTCTCCCGACAGAGAATGAGTTCCGGGCGATGTATGCAGGATGCACATTCGAAGTTGTTGCCACATACAAAGAAAGCCATAAGAGATATATGGGAGTTGTCGGATCGACGCCTTATTTTGACGTGATAAAGGTAACCAGCAAGGTTAACGGGAATTTTATCTATATGACAACCGGCGGTTACTTTGACGGAACCATCGAAGCCGAAAGAGATAACGAAGGCAACTACACCCCTTCAGGTGACGGAAAGTATAATTCCGGAATAGTCAGTTCCAAAACTGCTTACTATCTGAGCAGCAGTGCATCGCCTACGATATTGCGCTGCATATCCTATGCCTACTTTACCGCCACAGAGCAACGTATCAAGATTGACGGCAGCCGTTACACCGGAATGCTGGTGCGCCCGGTCTATAGCCCTAACGAGAACTAGAATGAAGACTATTTTCAAATATCTGTTTGCTTTGCTGTCTGCAGTGCTTTACGGATGCACCACCGGCTCGTTGTCAGGGGATGATGCAGCCGGAACGGAGGGCCTTACAGTCAGAATCTGTGAGATGCAGGAAACAGGGCCCGCAACCAGAATTAACTACAGCGGAAGTTTCAACGAGCACAGCGAATTCGAGACCGGAGACTTCTTCGGGATGTTTGTTATAGATGAAACTGTTCCGACAGTCCGTCATTTCAAGGTATATTGTTCTGGTATTGACAACAAAGGAAAGACAGTGTGGTCAATCTACAAGGCCGGCGCATCGGACGGGCATTCTTCAAACTACCCCATTTCCGAGATAGTGGCTATGGGTACATCCTTCTTCGCATACTATCCCTACAATGCTGAATATGAGACTTCTCTCCCCGACATTGAGGGAATCAAGGCTATTGTGCCCGCAAAGTGCAACGCACTACCGACAGACCAGAGCAATCTGAACTATTCAGATCTGGACTTCATCGTGGCGAGCAATGTCCCCGGTGCTGAATTCGGCGAATTCACGATCTTGGGCAAGAATGTGTCGCTGAATTTTGCACATACGATGTCAAGGCTCAGGCTTATTCTTCCTGCCGGTGCGAAAAAGTACGAGTACCTCTTTGACGGAGCTGACTTCACTCCCAATGTAAGAAGTTGGAATGCCGAGCTGGACGAGTACAATTATTTCTTCAAGCCGGGATGCATACTCGACATCAGCATGAGGTATGTTCTCGACAAGCATCTGTACAAGATAGAAACGGGAAATTTAAAGAATATCTTCCCCCTGACAACCCTTGCAGGACATTGCTATTATCTCGACGAAAACGCTCCCAAGGTTCCCTACAGCATAGGAGTTGATATGGGCACTTCGGTGATGTGGGCAAGTTTCAATCTCGGGGCTGAGACAGACAGGTCTGCCACCGCAGTGAATGTATCGAGCCTAAAGGGTATAAACGTATGCTGGGGAGCGAACAATGACTTCGGACAATATGGCCAGAAACCCTATCAGAATTATAATGATAAGTTTACCGGTGGGACCAAGCCTTCAGAGCTGGCAATAGACTACGAATTCAGCGGAAACATTTTGTATGATGCCGCCACTAATCTATGGGGTGGCAAATGGAGAACTCCGAGTATCCAGGAATGGCTTGAACTTTTCGACGCCTGTACATGCGTCGTAAGTAACAATGTGATTACTTTCACAAGTAAGACCACATCCAATGTAATTAGCATCGGCTGCTTTGGCTATATGGACGGGCCTTCAATATCCCAGCCTACAATCGGTTATTACTGGAGTTCCTCCGGCAGCCCTCAGGGAATCACAAAGGGATACGCAATAGCTCTCCAAAAAACTGCATCATCCAAACCGGTGGGTCATCCCGTAGCCAACAGATACACCGGCCTTCCCGTCAGGCCAGTCTATACGAAATAGTCGCATGGTCGGAGGGGTTGATCGGAGGTTGCTCGGAGGTTGGTCGGTTACCTCATCGTCACCTGCCATTAGGTCTGCCACTATGAGTCCCTTTTCATTGATGCCATCCATAGGGACATAGACTCCGGCTGTGGCCTTGAATGCATTTATCATTCCTTCGGGCTTGTAGGATTCGCCAAAACCGAGAAAGTCGAGGTTTACCGTTGAAAGAGACTTGTATCCCGAATCTGGTATATTCCTGATAATCATAGCAGTACAATTATCCCAGTCGTAGTTGCGGCCTACCAGATAGCCTTCCCCATTATTGTGCTTGACCTTCAGTGCACTGCAGGCAAAGCCTTTTGGACTGAAGTTCGTCTCGAGTTTGCCGTATGGGCCTGCAGAAAGATAATCTGACAGATATTCAGATACTTCATCTGCCGTAGATGCGCCTCCTTTTTCAATAAAGCGCTCAAATCCGACAGAGCCATTGACAGTCATACAAAAAAAGTCTGTCTGAAGTTTCTTGACCGAATCGGCAGACTTGCCAAGTTCATTCTTGGAGCAGGAAAGAAACAGGAAAGGCACTGTCAAAAGGGTGGCAGGCAAGAGTAACAAATATATTCTTTTCATTGTAAATCAGCGTTTAGTGAGATATTTTAGATGAGTGGTAAGATTGCAAGATTTTGGGGTGGGGTTGGGGGGATTGATTCTGGGCAGTAAATATACAAAGAACTTTGATTAGCCTCACACGCTTTCGGCATCATAACTTCTGAGGAGGGGTAATTTGTCCACATTGAAGCGACATCCTTCAGAAGGCCCTTAGAGGCCGATTAGGAGATCTCGTGAAATTCACCTTTGAGGACGACCCCCTTCAGAAGTACCTCAGAGGCACATTGCTGTTTGAGGTGAATTTCACCGGTTGGGGCTACCCCTGTCAGAAGGGCCTCAGAGGCAGTTTCGGCGACCTCGTGAAATTCACCTTTCGAGGCGACCCCCTTCAGAAGGCCTTCTAGGGCAGGTTGCCTTCCGAGGTGGAACGACTTTGTGTCCACCTCAGAGCCTCACCCCCTCTACAGTGCCCTCAGAGGCACATTGGCTTCGAAGGTGAATTTCACCGGTCGGGGCTCCCCCGGCCAGAAGTGCCTGAGAGGCCGATTCGGTGATCTCGTGAAATTCACCTTTCGAGGCGACCCCCTTCAGAATGCTTTCAGAGGCACATTGCCTTTCGAGGTGAATTTCACCGGTCAGAGAAACTGCCAGAAGCCCCACCTAAAAGGCACTTGGTTGCTTTTGTTTGTCGGAAAGATTTGTTTTCGTTAATTTTGCTCATATGGATTACCTGTCAAAAGAAAGATACGACGAGATAGCAGGAGAACTGAAGAATCTCATCGAAGTGGAGTATCCCAGAATACGGGAAGAACTCTCGGAGGCTCGGGCTCAGGGTGACTTGAGTGAGAACTTCGAGTATAGAGCTGCACGGAGGGCTCAGGCAAAGACAATAAGCAGAATCAACTATCTCAGGAAAGTTCTTCAATACTCTAGAATCATTGATACAAAGGCACTTCCGAAAGATAGGATATCGCTGCTGAGCAAGGTGAAGTTCACGAACCTGTCAAGCAACAGTCAAATGTGCTACACAATAGTGAGCCATCATGAGATGAAACTTGAAGAGGGCAAGATGTCGTGCAACTCCCCTATCGGCAAGGCCTTAATGGGCAAGATGGTCGGTGATATTGTGGATGTACAGGTCCCGGCCGGATGCATCAAACTCCGAATCGACGAGGTGGTCCCCGGAGTCTGACGTGGAGCGACAGAAGAATGCAATCAGACGCGGTGCAATCAGATACGCTGAGCAATCTGACGCGGCTCGGAAAATTTTTCACGCCACTGTATCTTAATTCCAACTGAAGAATACTTGTTTCAGGGCGGAGGTATGACTTGCTTGGAATATTCGCTGCAAGTCATTATCTTTATCCTGTTTTGGACGCTTTGCTCACTAAGCTGTTCAAGACAGGCTAAAACTATGTTCTAGACCGGCTAAAAAATGTAAATATGAGTGATGTAAAAGTCATAGAAATCAAGAAAAGCATTTTCGAAGAGAATGGAAGGGAGGCTGACGAACTACGGGCCGAACTTAAAAGTAAAGGAGTCTTTCTGCTGAATCTGATGTCATCTCCCGGAAGCGGCAAAACCACAACCCTCATCAGCCTGATAAACAAACTTAAGAGTCGCCTGCGTATAGCGGTGATGGAAGCAGACATCGACAGCGATGTGGACGCTGTAAAAATCAAGCAGGCAACAGGAATCGAATCTATTCAGCTTCATACAGGAGGAATGTGCCACCTTGATGCGGAAATGACTCGTCAAGGGCTTGAGAATCTTCCGCTGGAAGATATTGATCTGGCGATACTTGAGAATGTCGGGAATCTTGTCTGCCCTGCAGAGTTCGATACCGGAAGCTGCTGCAATGCAATGATACTTTCTGTACCCGAAGGAGACGACAAAGCGCTGAAGTACCCTTTGATGTTCAGCATCTGCGACCTTGTAATCATCAACAAGATCGACGTGATGCCCTACTTCAACTTTGATATGGACAAGTGCCTATCCAATATTCATAAGCGCAACCCTAAAGCCGAAGTCATCCCCATCTGCGCGCTGAGCGGAGAAGGGGTGGATAGGGTTGCCGAATGGCTTATGGAACGAATCGCCGACTGGCAGAAGTAGCCCCCGAGGGAGCCCCGGAATCTGTCCCGGGATCTGCCCCCGGAGGAAACCCCGGAAGTAGCCCCGGAAGTAGCCCCGGAGGGAGCGCCCAGAGGTAATCCCCCAGAAGCCCCAGAAGCCCCAGAGCCCCCCAGAGGCCCCACCAAACAGACCTAATTAATAACCGAAACACTAATAACAATGCCTGAGATTTCTTCAAAGTACATTCCCAAACACAAGGGGGATGCCAATCCTAATCCCAAGCTTCTCAAGTTCGTTCGCAAGGTTACAGACCGTATCCCCGCCAAAATCAAGGGGATAACTACCGAAGACCCTGAGTATTGGGGGCTGGCCTGCATCTTTGAGGATGAGATGGATGCCAAGACCAGAGAAGCCGCTCTTGACCTGCTCCTAGACGTGATTTCAAAGAAAGCGATGACTGTCCGCGAGCATAGGCCCTATCCGCAGCTTGTCGAATGGAACCGCAAGAAGCATTATACCGAGAGCGATGAGGAGTTCGACCTTCTTCTTGATAAACTCTCCTACTTCGGGATGCTGGAGTATGACTACGGCGACAAATATACAGCCGACGGTCCCCTGCCCACGGCGACTTACGAACGAAAGGACCGCGAGTATTGGGTGCCTCTGTTTGTCCCAGGATCTGCCGAATACACCAATATGAACACCGAGCTGATGGACAGGCATCCCGAACTTGCGATGTTCTTCGAGAGGATGACCTTCCTGCCGCTGGAGAAGGTTACGGCAATGGTTCCTCCGGGAGGCGCAGGCATTGGAATGCACGTCATCCCCGTGGAGAAGGCCATTTCGATGGAGAATCAATCCATTGATATAGAGCATATTTCATACTGGCTAAAAAAGTACGAAGGGCATATCGGAGCTTCAATCTGCTCTTGCCGCTACGGGCGAAAGAAGCTGGACGAGGGCTGCGCCGACGACTACAAGGACTGGTGTATAGCCGTGGGAGACATGGCCGACTACTGCCGTGAGACAGGACGCGGACGCGACATCACTTACGACGAGGCTATGGCAATTCTCAAGCGAGCCGAAGACAATGGCTACGTCCACCAGATTACGAACATCGACGGCGAGGGAAAGATATTCGCTATATGCAACTGCAACGTGAAGATATGCAATGCATTGCGCACCTCGCAGCTTTTCAACACCCCCAATATGTCGAGAAGTTCGTATGTTGCGAAGGTCAAGACAGAAAACTGTGTCGCCTGTGGACGTTGCGTGGAGTACTGCCCCGCCGGTGCCGTCAAACTCGGGCAGAAACTATGCACCAGCAAGGGAAAGGTGGAGTATCCTCGTCAAGAGCTGCCCGATACCGTCAAGTGGGGTGAACACAAATGGAGCGAGGACTACCGCGATCGCAACCGCATAAACTGCTATCCCACTGGCACTTCGCCCTGCAAGACTGCCTGTCCCGCCCACATAGCGGTGCAGGGATACCTCAAAAAAGCCGCAGAAGGCAAGTACCGCGAGGCCCTCGAACTCATCAAGAGGGAGAACCCCTTCCCGGCAGTGTGCGGGCGTGTCTGCAACCGTCGCTGCGAAGATGCCTGCACCCGCGGGACAATTGACCAGCCCGTTGCCATAGATGCAGTAAAGAAGTTCATAGCCGAGCAGGATCTGAATGCCGAACACCGTTTCGTTCCCGAAATTGTCGTTGCTTCCAACGTAGGGCGCTGGAAAGAGAAGATAGCCATTATCGGAGGTGGTCCTTCGGGCCTGAGTTGTGCCTATTATCTGGCTACTATGGGATACTATCCCACTGTCTTCGAGAAGAATGAAGAAGCGGGAGGAATGCTCCGATACGGGATTCCTTCGTACAAGCTCGACAAGAAAGTCATTGATGCCGAGATAGATATAATGAAGGAAATCGGTGTTGAGATACGCACAGGGGTCGAAGTCGGCAAAGATGTCAGTCTCGAGGAACTTCGTGCTGAGGGATTCAAGGCTTTCTACATAGCCATAGGCTGTCAGGGCGGAAGACTTCCCGGTGTTCCCGGACAGGATCTCCGGAACGTCACTACTGCCGTTGACTTCCTCAAAGCGGCCAACACTGGAAATACTTCTCTCGTGGGGAAGGTCGTCGTAGTGGGAGGCGGAAATGTCGCAATTGATGCAGCAAGGGTTGCAAAGAGAAGCGGCGCCTCAGAAGTTACGATGCTCTCGCTTGAAACAGAGGATATTATGCCGGCATCTCCCGAAGAGAGAGCCGAAGCCCGCGAAGACGGAGTGAAGATACTTCCCGGCTGGGGTCCGAAGGAGGTCCTCGGAACGGAAGAAGGTCTTGCAAAGGGCATAACTATGAAAAAGTGCCTGTCTGTGTTTGACTCCCAGAAGAGATTCGCTCCCAGTTTTGACGAATCACAGACGCTTGAGCTCGAGGCCGACCTTGTCATCTTTGCAATAGGACAGACGGTTCAGTCGGGATCTCTGTTCGAAGGCAGCAAGGTTGAGTTCTTCAGAGGAGTGTACCCTATTGCCGATGGTCTTACACTTCAGACTGCCCAGGAAGACATCTTCGTCGGTGGTGACTGCCTCACCGGGCCTAAGTTTGCCATTGATGCGATTGCGACCGGAAAGGAGGCAGCCGAATCACTGCACCGCTTCGTGCAGCACGGGCATATGACCATTGGGCGCAACCGCCGCGACTTCATCGAACTCAACAAGAGTGACATCGTAGTGGAGTCGTACGACAATTCTTCGCGCCAGAAGGAAGGTAAGATTGAAGGCGCCAAGCCTTTCGAGGAGTACCAGCAGACCCTTACCGAAGAGCAGGTCCGCCGTGAAACTTCACGCTGCCTTGGCTGCGGAGCTTCAGTAGTGGATCCGAACAAATGCATAGGTTGCGGACTCTGTACGACAAAATGCGGCTTCGACGCCATACATCTCTATCGCGAGAATCCCGCATGCAGCACTATGGTCAAGTCTGAGGACAAGGTGGGCGCATTGCTCCCCTACGTCATCAAGCGAGGCGTAAAGATGCTTGTTAAGAAAAAGAGCTGAGGGCTATGCACGAGCTTGGAATTGTATTCCATATCATAAAGGAAGTCAAAGCTGTAGCAGCCCAGAATGCCTGCAGCAAGGTCTCGAAGGTAGTAATGGACATAGGTGAGGTTTCAACTGTCGTTCCATACTACCTTGAGGACTGCTGGAAATGGGCCGTTGCGCGGGAGGACTCCCTTATGAAGGACTGCAGGCTAGAGGTGAACGTACTCGAAGCAGTCACAAGATGCGATGCCTGCAGCAAGGAATACTCGACAGTCAAGCACGCTAAGATTTGTCCTTACTGCGGGAGTGAAGAGACCTTCCTACTGCGAGGTAACGAAGTAGAAATCAAAGAAATAGAAGTAGAATAGAATTATGAGTTGCTTTATTGTACCGGTGGCACAGGCGGTTGCCACGTCAATCTACCGTCGCTGCAAAAGGAATTCTATAGGAAGTGATAGGGCTGGAGTGCTGCTTAATGGAATTCCCAACCTTGAAAAGATGCTCTGGGGTGGCTCTGTCATGCTGATAGTTGACCATATCATCAATGGAGAACTGAGTTGGGCCTTCCCCTTCTTCACGGCGTTGAACGAAGTCGGCGGGGCAGAAGTATTCTGGCGTGAGATTCTGCTTGTCGGCGTGCCTATGTCGCTGGCTCTCACCGCTGTCTGGCTTGTCTGGACGCTAGCTTCCTCCCGTATCCGCTCAAGGGCTTAGTCTTCGGTGAGAGGCGCGCTCGTCTCCAGAAGGAGATGCCAATGAGAGGCTGGGCGCTCGTCGCCGGGCAGCGGGGCAAAAAGAGAGGGTGGCCTTCGGTCTTTTGACTTCCGGCCACCCTTTGATTGTATTCACAGACACAGAATTACATTCTGGCAGCTGCATCCTTGTAGTACTTCTGGTTGACGAAGACATCCTCCTTGTAAGGATTGATGTGGCGCTTCTTCGACTGGTAGATGATGTATCCGAGAGCCACGGCATTCACCAGAAGGGCAAGTGCACTGACTATGGTCATAGCAGTAGGATCGGCATTGACCGAGGTCCCTTCAGAAATTCCATTGAGGGTTCCGTCGGCATAGAGGGTAGGCAGGGTAGCCCACTTGCTGGCTGCAGTACCATCGGAGAAGGTTACCTGGAACAGAGGGAATACCTGCGCGAACATACACCAGATGGCAAGGGTGAAAGCCCTGTTCTGAATCCATCCGCCCTTGTTCCAGAGAATTGCAGCAATGGTAGGGGCAAGCAGAAGGGCGATTCCGCAGAACCATGAGTGGGTAGGGAGGCAGTTGTAGGTGTAAGCAAAGTTCCAGATATCATACACAATGATATATACCCAGGTCATATCGGGCCAGAGCATATCCGTCTTGTCCTTGGAAGCATAAACGCTCCACCATGCAGTCATACAGAAGATGTTCAGAAGACCGGCGACACCGTTCATCACATTGTGCCATCCGCCATATAGCCAAACGTCTTCATTTGAAAGGAACCAGCTGTACCAGCCGCGGATTGCAGTCTCGAAGTCAGAAGCAACGGCAATGAGGATGTTGATGGCTACAATTACAAAGGGGAAACACTTGAACCAGTGCTGTTTGCCTACGCCCCAGCCGTACTTGATCATCATAAAGCCGATACATCCTGCGAGTGCGGCATAAATCTTGGCATAGTGGAACCAGCCGTTCATATACATATAGGTCTGGTTCTTCAGGGCCCACTCTGCTCCGCATGCCGCCCCAATCTGAATGGCTATGAAATAAGCCGTCAGAACTGCAGGGATGGCGACAAACATAAAGATGCCACCGAATTTTGATTTTCTTGAAAACTCATTGAGGAGAATAAGTCCGAGCAGGACTCCGATCATTGCAATCCATTGCCAGATTGCAGCATCTCCATAAACGTGGAATAACATAGTTGATTAGAATAGTTGGTTATTATTATTGGGTATCAAATTTCAATAAAAAACGCCCAAACATACATCATTTATTCAACAAATACAAGTTTGAATTAAGGATATAATGTGTATCTTTGATGAGAATTATTTGAACTATTGAAATATGGCAAACAAGTACGCAGGTACCCAGACCGAGAAAAATCTGGAAGCAGCATTCGCTGGTGAATCACAGGCACGCAACAAGTACACCTACTTCGCTTCACGTGCAAAGAAGGACGGCTTCGAGCAGATTGCAGCCCTTTTCCTCGAGACCGCTGACAACGAGAAGGAGCACGCAAAGCTCTGGTTCAAGGAACTCGAAGGAATCTCCGACACGGCCCACAACCTTGCAGCAGCTGCCGATGGTGAAAACTATGAATGGACTGATATGTATGCTGGATTCGCAAAGACAGCCGAAGAAGAAGGTTTCCCCGAACTGGCCAGGAAATTCCGCGGAGTCGCAGCAATCGAGAAGCGCCACGAAGAGCGTTACCGCGCATTGCTGAAGAATGTCGAGACTGCCGCTGTCTTCGAGAGATCTGAGGTGAAAGTCTGGGAATGCCGCAACTGCGGGCACATCGTGGTCGGAACCAAGGCCCCCGAAATCTGCCCCGTCTGCGCCCATCCCAAGGCCTACTTCGAACTCCACAAGGAAAACATCTAATCAGAATACCGAACTTGATTTACGCCACCCCGGAATGACCGTTGGGTGGCGTAATGGAATTATCAACTCCTTAGAGCCCCATTCATATGAGCGCATCATACAAAGGACACATTGCCGACATTGTTGGCAGAAGGATGTTCGACGGTGAGATTACCGTTGACGAAGGCCGAATCGTTTCCGTAATGGAATCCAATGACGTTCACTCGGATGCTCCATATTTTCTGCCCGGCTTCATCGACAGCCACGTGCACATCGAAAGCAGTATGATGGTTCCTGCAGAGTTCGCGAGAGTCGCGGTGGAGCAGGGCAGCATAGGGGTTGTCGCCGACCCTCACGAGATAGCCAATGTACTGGGAATCAAAGGTATAGACTTTATGATAAAGTCTGGCTCCCACATACGCTTCAAT
Source organism: Bacteroidales bacterium (assembly GCA_029009115.1). Lineage (GTDB taxonomy): Bacteria > Bacteroidota > Bacteroidia > Bacteroidales > UBA932 > Cryptobacteroides. The sequence continues at coordinate 19,591 of JAQXJU010000052.1, forward strand.
TTCTGCTTCGGAGCACCGAGCAGCGTTCCTTCCTGCGGGTCAGACATCGAGACCTCGGGAGCCGTTCTCGGAAGTGCCGAAATCGCGGAGTTGATGGCCCGGGATGACATTGGATTCCTCGCTGAAATGATGAACTATCCCGGAGTTCTGTCCTCCGACCCCGAGGTTATGGCAAAGATAGAGGCCGCCAGGAGTAACGGCAAGCCGGTGGACGGGCACTCCCCTGGCTTGAACCGCGAACAGAGATTTGCGTACGCCAGGGCCGGCATCAGCACCGACCACGAGTGTTCGAATCTCTCCGAGGCTCTCGACTGCATCGATGCAGGAATGATGGTGCAGATAAGGGAAGGGTCGGCTGCAAAGAACTATCAGAACCTGAGTTCTCTTCTTGCATCGCACCCCGACAAGGTGATGTTCTGCACCGACGACTGCCATCCGGGAGACCTTATCCGCGGGCATATCAACGCCATCGTCAAGAGGGCCCTTGGCGACGGGTACGAGCTCTGGGACGTGCTGCGGGCTGCAAGTCTGAACCCTCAACTGCACTATGGCCTCAGCTGGGGACTGCTCCGCGAGGGGGATCCGGCCAATTTCATCGCTCTTGACAACCTCAGCCCCAAGTTCCGCATACTCAGCACCTTCATCAGGGGCAAGAAGGTTTATGATTGCAATTCGTACCTAAGCACGATAAAGTCGCACACCAAGTCGCTCTTGAACCAGATGGCCATTCTGGACAACTACCCCAACCACTTTGTAGCCAAGCCAATAGCAGCCGAGGATATTGCTCTGGAAATCAAAGGCGGCGACAAGGTTCATATAATAGTCGCTTCGGACGGGAGTCTTCTGACCGGGCACGACATTGTAGAAGTAAGCGGAAATCCGCTGACCGACCATAAATATCCCTGGACCGATGTCCAGAAGATAGTTGTGTATAACCGCTATGACGAAGGAGCTCGCCCGACAGTAGGTCTGATAAGAGGTTTTGGCATAAAGAATGGAGCTATGGCCGCCTCGATTGCTCACGACTGCCACAATATAGTGGCTGTAGGCTCAAGCGACGAGCATCTGGTCAGGGCCATAAACAGGGTCATCGAAATGAAAGGAGGAGAGGTTGCCATCTGCGGTGATGAGATGACCGATATCGCACTGCCTATTGCCGGTCTGATATCGCCTGTAGGCGGACACGAGATTGCCTACAAGAGTTCGATGCTCTGCGACACCATACGCAAGGCTGGCTGCACGATGAATTCGCCGTTCATAACTATGGCCTTTATGTGCCTGCCTGTGATTCCTGAGCTGAAACTCACCGACAAGGGTCTCTGGGATTGCAGCCAATGGAGGATGATATGAGTAAAAAAAGAAGTATATTTGCGAATACTATTCATTAATCTTTATAACTATGGACAAGTACGTATGTGACGTTTGTGGCTGGGAGTACGATCCCGAAGTTGGTGTTCCTGAGGCTGGTATTGCCCCTGGAACAAAGTGGGAGGATGTTCCCGCCGATTTCGTCTGCCCCCTCTGCGGAGTAGGCAAGGATGACTTTTCAAAAGAGTAAAGTCTCTCAATGACTGAGGTTTGGATTAGCGCAGCAGGTCTTTCGCTTGCTACCGTCCTCGGTTCGCTGCTGGGGTTCGCAATCAAGGAACTACCCCACAAGTGGAATGATACAGTCCTCGGTTTCTGCGCGGGAGTAATGCTCGCGGCAGCGACCGTAGGACTGATTGTTCCTGCCGCCGAAACTGCGGGAGCCTCGCGCTGGTGGCTGATTCTTGCGGGGGTCATCTGCGGTGTTCTTCTTCTGAACGTACTTGACCTTTTTACCCCTCATCTTCATAAAATTACCGGCCTTGACAGCGAAGAACACAGGAACAACGCCTCGCTGAACCGTATCCTTCTGTTCGTGATGGCTGTCGCCCTTCACAAGCTTCCTGAAGGATTTGCCGCGGGAGTAGGATTCAATTCGAGCGACGTGTCCGATGCCTGGGCAGTCACCTTCGGCATTGCGCTGCAGAATATCCCCGAAGGGATGGTTGTAATCGCTCCCCTGCTTCTTGCCGGGGTGAGCAAACTGCGTACTTTTGTTATTTCTCTTGGAATCGCACTGCTCGAGATTGTGGGAGTCCTGATTGGCTACTTTATGGGGGGCGTTTCCGAAAGTTTCCTCCCGGTAATGCTGGCAATGGCCGGTGGAGCAATGCTTTACGTCGTAAGCGACGAGATGATTCCCGAGACCCATTCGCACGGCCACCAGAAACTGGCCACTTATTCTCTGATTCTTGGCTTCCTGTGTCTTGTATTTCTTGACTTGAGTTTTTGAGGAGATTCAAGCACGACATTAATGGAAAAATTATGACAAAGGTATATGTAATGGCGAGTTGCCCTGATTGCATCGAGGTGAAGGCCAGGCTGTCGGACAATCCTGAATATCAAATTATTGACATAGGAGAGCATGTGAGGAATCTCAAAGAGTTCTTACGGCTGCGCGACTCTTCTCCGGAATTCGTCTCCATCAAGGCCAGAGGGTCTATCGGGATTCCGTGCTTTGTCGCTGAAGACGGAAGCATTCGCTTTGAGATGGATGGACTTTCGCCTGCGGCAGCACAGGGCAGTTCGCTGAACTTCGAGGAGAGAGATCTCTGTGAGACGGATGGACTTTCACCTGCGGCAGCACAGGGCAGTTCGTGCAGTCTCGACGGGAAGGGATGCTGAAGTAGGGTTGCTTCAGCTTACTAATCGTGCACTAAATTTGATTAATGTATTACATTTTTCAAATTTAGTATTATCTTTGTCTTCCAATGCAGACAGAAATGGAAGACAAGAAAGGGAAAAGGGGCGGTGCCCGTCCCGGGGCTGGCCGTCCTAAGGGTGACAGCCGTATGATTTCGTTCCGAGCGCCAGGGCCTCTGGCAGAGCAGTTAGAGGAGATGGATAACCGGGCGGAATTCATCAGGCAGACTCTCAGCGAAGCAGTAAAGGCCCGCATCCCCGGGCAGGTCGGCTCCGGGCAGGGCAGCTCCATCCCGATGAGCCCCGGGCAGGTCGGCTCCGGGCAGGGTTTCCCAGGGCAGGTCATCCCGGGGCAGGTCATCCCCGCCAGGAGCGTATCTCCACTCTCACTCCCCTACTTCGACATTAAGGTCGCGGCTGGATTTCCCGTCCCTCTCGACAACGACGAGCGATCGCAGGATATTGACATACTCTCGATGCTCTGCCCCCACCCCGAGGCTTCGTACCTGATTCGGGTCAGCGGAGACTCGATGATTGATGCGGGCGTGCTCAGCGGCGACATCGTAATCGTGGACAAAAGCAAGCGCAACCCGTCTCCGCACGAGATTGCGATGTGCGAACTCAACGGAGAGTACACCCTCAAGCACTTCGTTTCCGAAGACGGGCAGGGATGGCTAGTTCCCGCGAATCCCGCATATCCTAAGATACGCATCTCGGCAGAAGACGAGTTCAGCGTCTGGGGTACGGTCACCTATATCATCCACAAGGCAAGAGATTAACTCTGAGATGATTGCCCTCGCCGACTGCAACACCTTCTTCGCTTCAGTAGAGAAGGTCTTCCATCCGGGTCTGAAAGGCAGGCCCGTGTGCGTTCTGTCGAGCAACGACGGCAATATAGTAGCCCTGACCGCCGAGGCTAAGGCCCTTGGACTCAGGCGAGGTGACCCCTTTTTCAAAGTCAAGGACATCATCGAAAAGAACGGAGTTGCCATCTTCTCCGGAAACCTGATGCTCTACGCAGCAATGTCCCAAAGGGTGCAGAGGATAATGAGCCAGACAGTGGAGCACACCGAATGTTACTCAATTGACGAGCAGTTTCTCTATCTGGACGGCTACGAGAAAAACTACGACCTCGTTGAACTGATGCGAGGGATGATACGGCAGATTGCACTCTGGACCGACATCCCGGTGAGCGTGGGGATAGCCGGGACAAAGACTCTTGCGAAGGTCGCCAGCAAGTTCGCAAAGCAGTACAGGGGCTACAAAGGGGTATGTATGATTGATACCGAGGAGAAACGCCGCAAGGCTTTGTCTCTGTTCGACCTTTCTGACATCTGGGGAATAGGGCCGAGGTCCTACGCAAAACTCTCCGCCCTGGGAGTGAGCACTCCCCTGCAACTGGCGGACAAGCCCGGAGAATGGGTCCGGAAGCACTTCCCCAAGCCGCTCTACCAGACCTGGTGCGAACTGAACGGATACCCCTGCATCGATACCGCCGAGCTGGTCAGAAGGCAAACAATTACCACCAGCAGAAGTTTCGGAAAGATGATAAGTTCCTTGAATGAACTCAAGGAATCGGCGGCCTCCTTTGCAGCCAGCTGTTGCAGCACACTTCGGGGGCAAGACTCGGCAGCGTCTCGCATCTCTGTCTTCGCGTGCAGCAACCGTTTCCGCGAGGACCTGCCCCAGTACGGAAATGTTGCGTCTGCGAAACTCGCTGTTCCATCTGCAGATACGCTTGAGATTACCGAAACGGCGATGAAACTTGTCGAAAAGATTTACCGCCCAGGGATAATGTTCAAGAAATCGGGAGTGATTCTATCTGATATAGTACCAGGCAGTTGCCAGAGAGTGCTGTTCGATTCAGTTGAGAAGAGAGAAAAGAGGCTCGAACTATCACGCACGATAGACAAGATGAACCACAAGTACGGTCTAAGAACGCTGGGGCTGGCGGTGGCAGGGAACGGCAACGGAGAGTGGAAGAATAAGAAAGAGCATCTGACCCCCGATTTTCTGACCGATATCGACCAGTTGCTTACTGTGAGGATTTGAGGTTCGGGAGGCTGACGGGCGCTGCTTCGAGGCGACTTCCGCTGATCCGATGCCGGGGTGTTCAGTCCATTCCGCGCTTCCTTTTAATTAACTGATACGCCTCGTTAATCAATTTAAACTTTTCTTCAGCCTGCTTCTGAGCCTCCTGACCGGATGTGGCATATCTGTCGGGGTGGTAATGCAGGGCAAGCCTCTTGTATGCCGACTTCACCTCCGAATCAGAGGCCTGAGGCGAGACTCCAAGTGTCCGGTATGCATTTGCCAATGCCGGAGCCGGGGATGGAGACGGTTCGTAGTAATGGCTCGATCGGCCCGGGCCTTCCGGTCTTCTGAACAGAAGTTTCAGGAGAAACCTCAGGAGCAATATCTGAAGCAGCAGCGAGAAGAAGAAATACATAGGGCGGAACTACTTGAGAATGAGGGTTAGCAGAAGAAATACATAGGGCGGAACTATTTGAGAATGAGGGTTAGCAGAAGGACCAATGGCAAGGTCCACATAACTATCCAGAGAAGTTTCTGCCATTTCTTCATTGAGGCCCAGGCATAACTGAACTGTGCGCGCGAGACCGCAAGCCTCGCCTGCATCTTTTCTTTCCACAATTGAAACTTACCTATCTCTCCCCCGACGGAGGGTTTGACACTCTTTGATGAGCCTTTGACCTTAACCTTTGCGGTCACACTCTCCTTGCGTGAACCGACGGTGGATATGAGTGTAAACGAGACAGCATTCTGAGCCCTGTTAGTCCAACAGATACGGTTCCCGGAATCGGGCACCTGAACACGCTGGACCGTGTCACCGTCGTCTATTACGAGAACGAGAGAATCAGGAAGTTCACTTGTCCAGCTGACAGTGACACTGTCTCCTTTTGAAACTGACTTTCTGTCAACAGTCAGTGATAATTGTGATGCCATTATTGTATTCTTTAGCGACACGCACATTATGCAAGATTTGTGCTACAAAGGAAAGCAGGGTGCCGAATCGGATGGTAGGTTGCTTCTGGCAGGGGTAGCGACATCCGGTGAAATTCACCTCAAAACCCAATGTGCCCCAGAGGGCATTCTGAAGGGGGTGACTCGCGAAGGTGAATTTCACGGGATTCCCCGGCCGGCCTCTGAGGTGCTTCTGGCAGGGGGTACCCCAACCGGTGAAATTCACCTTCGAAACCAATGTGCCTCTGAAGGCATTGTAGAGGGGGTCAGGCTCAGAGGTGGACACAAAGTCGTTCCACCACGGAAGACAACCTGCCCCAGAAGGCCTTCTGACGGGGGTCAGCCCCGAAGGTGAATTTCACGGGAACGCCCTGGCGGCCTCTAGGGGCACTCTGAAGGGGGTCGGCGCAAAAGGTGAATTTCACGGGATTCCCCAACCGGCCTCTCAGGTACTTCTGGATGAAATAAAAGAGACTCTGCGCGTACGGAGTTCAGATAATTGTATTCCACAAATAGAAGAAGGTCGGTCGAAATTATGTATCTTGCGAAAGGAATCACCCGAATGGTTGTCGAGTATGGAAGAAATGTTTTCTGCGGATTCAGTTTTTGGTCAGGAGAGCGGAGCAGTCTCGCTCTTTCTTGCATTGAATGAGCGGATTATCGAGGAATGTGGGGAGTATGGCGATGTTCGGGTTAAGTTTCATAAGACGCAGGTTTCGTATTACAATGCGCGGATGTTTGCGTGCATTTCAATGCTTCGTATTAAAAGAAAGGCAGAGATGCCTCGCCCGTATATCACTGTTACATTTGGACTTGAAAAGCCTTGCAGACATCATCGCATTGGTGTCGTTACAGAAATTGCACATAATCGATGGACCCATCACGTTGTGGTTGGTTCAATAGAGGAAATTGATGACCAGTTGATGGGATGGTTAAGGGAAGCTGCCCGGCGCTCTCTTTAGAAGGCTGTGTCAATGGAACAAAGCGCGAAAATCTTGTAATCAAACGGATGATTTGTCGTCAAAAGCGCGAAAATCTTGTAAATATATTGTCAAACGAGCCAAATTGATTTAACCAAACAGAATAATAGAATTGCGCACACAAACTTAATCGTATGAAGAAAGCAATAATTATCGGTGCCACTTCAGGTTTGGGGCGCGAAGTCGCATCTAGACTTGTGGCGGAAGGATGGACCGTAGGAATAACGGGCAGAAGAAAGGAAGCGCTTGAATCGTTCCGTTCCGAACAACCATCTGGCAAGGTATATATTTCAGTTATGGATGTCACACGTGAAGATTCAGTTGACGCACTTGATACCCTCATCGGGCAAATTGGCTCCCCTGATTTATTCTTCTATGTTTCAGGGGTGGGTTATCAGAATCCCGAGCTAGATCTTGACAAGGAAATCAGGACTGTCCGGACCAACTGCGAAGGAATGGTACGAATGGTAGATCATTTTATGAATTACATCCGAAAACATAGGCTAGACTATGCGCAGAAGGCTCATATTGCAGTAATTACATCAGTGGCAGGCGCAGTGCCACTCGGAATAGCTCCGGCTTATTCTGCGACGAAGCGGATGCAAAGCTCATATCTTTCTGCACTGGCTCAGCTGTCACGAATGGAGGATATTCCGGTATGTTTCACTGACATCCGTCCCGGATTCGTGGCTACAGACATCCTCAACGCCAAGAAGCGCTATCCGCTGATAATGACCAAGGAGAAGGCTGCAGACCAAATTATGAAGGCGTTAAAACGCAGAAGGAGGGCATATACCTTCGACTGGCATTTCCGCTTTGTGACATTTATATGTAAATTCATTCCGCGCTGCATCTGGGAACGCGTCACCTGGATAAGGAATTAATTCGCTATTTACTATGACTCCAGGAGTATCGAGAGGATGATGGTATCAGAGAGGTGTGAGTATTTGCGAGAAGTTAAAGACAAACTGCTCGCAAAGCAATATGGCATAATTATAATACCCTGATTACCAAATAATCACAAGTTCACCCCACCCCGCTGCTTTCTTTATAAAAGAGCCCAGGCTAAATGGTGTGAAGGAAGGTCTGGAGAGCCTTCCAGTCCATTTCAGCGAAGTTATTGTTCAAAGGAGTGTCCTGCTCTTTATGCGATGCCTTCGGGGCGTCAGAATATTCCACTCGCTGCGGGTCTTTCGCCCCATAGGCAGCCGCTCTATCTGCATCCGCCAAACCCGTAGGTGCCGCACCAGCGCACGAAGAACGCGAAGTGGACAAGTGCGCAGCAGACCCAGCTTCCGCCAAAACCGGAGGCGTCGAACCAGCGCACGACGAACCCGTAGCGGCCCCGGTATCTGGCGAACCGGCCGAGGGGATAAGGTGGATGAACTGCAGACCGGCACTCAGGGCACCGCCGTCGGTATCGCATCGGTCACCGACCATCAGGGCTTCGCAGGGCTTGACTCCAAGCATACGGCACGCCTCCTCGAACACCCTGGGGCAAGGCTTGAGCCCTCCGAGAGCGGGAGATTCCCAGATACCGTCGAAGAGCGAAGAGTCCAGCCCGCAGGCGGCGAGCTTCTCCTGCACCATCCCGTAATCGGACAAAACAGCCGTCTTAATGGATTTCGAGCGGAGTTCGCGGAGAAGTTCGACAATGCCTGGACGCTTATCGAAGCATTTGCGTATTATCCTGGCCTGCAAGGGCATATAGCAATTCCAGAACCAGTCGCGGCATCTTTCAGCCTTGGCACCGTTACCCTTGGCCATCAGTGAGAATAGAGTCGAATAGTATCCCTGAGCATCGGGGAACTCCATACCCTTGAGGGACTTACGGCACTTCCTCTCTCGGGCGAGCATTCCTGCCTTAAAAGGATTTGCCGCAATGAGCCGCAGGGCAAAATGACTGGGCTCATAGAGAGTCCCGTCGAGGTCGAATATCACAGCCTTGACACTCATTTTTCGTCGGTCAAAGAATTAATCCACTTTTGGCGTATCTTATCCTGCAAGAGCATAACTAGCTTGAACTGGCCGTCACGGGCACCTTCCTTGAGGGCAATCTTCTTGAAGAGGTCATAGGCGTTCCTTCTGAGGATATGTGCCTTGGGGGCCTTGAGCCTTAAGGACTGACGCTTGCTCTCGTATTCTATGTTCATCTCCTGAAGATAGCGGTCAACAATAGAGGTGAACTTTTCGACTCGAGGTCGAAGGACAAGCTTTTCCTTGAATTCGTAGTAAAAATCGTAACGCGACTTCTCGGGATCGGCAAATCCTATGAAGAAATTTGTTTTCATCCCGGTCTCTTCTTCGGCCTTGCGGACTGCGTCGATGAACTGCTTTTCGTACAACTTTTCGCCTGTAATGCTGACTATTCCGTTGACCTTCTGAACAAGATGTATCTGAGGGGTCTTGTGATACCACCCTCCCACCTCAACGAGGTCATTCATATTGTAGCGGTACAGGCCAGAGAGAGTTGTCACAAAAATGCAGTAGCGTTTGCCTTCCTGAAGTTCGTGAAGACGCCAGAAGCGAGGATTGGGTTGCTCAAGATCCGTCTCCTCGACAAATTCGTAGTAGTGGTAGTTGGGAAAGAGAGTAGTCTCGATTCCTTCATCCATCACCAGACCAAAGCGGCATTCCGATGCAAAGAAGCCAAGTTCCTGATACAGACAACATTCCGGAAGGCTCTCCATAACCTTTGCCGCAGCGATGGCGGTATTGCCGCATCTCCAGGCAGCTATAACCTGAAGTTCGGGCCACCAGTCTTTTATGCGCGGCACGGGATTGCTGAGCTTCAGCTGACGAAGGGCCTCAGCTCGCTCGGGATTCTTCTTCAGGTTTTTGAGCAGAACAGAACGAATCGCCGGGGGGATGTCGTACTTTTCTGAGATGGTTCCTTTCTCGATATCTTCGATATATTCGTCAAAATGCTCTTCTGCATTATGTATGAGTTCGAGTATGGTCGAAGGGTTGGGGGCTGTAATTGCAGTGACATTGTGCTCTATTGCCAGACGCATCAGGGCATAATAGCGGGCGTTGTAATCCTTGATTTCGAAAATCTCTTCCGGCGTTACAAATTTGTCGCGGATGAACGAAGGTACTCCCTTGGCTGTGACTCCCGACACCGATCCGTAGATAGTTCCGTCTTCGGCATAACCTTCAACGGCCTTGGCTACCGACAGCATAATCCCTCCGCTTATCCATTTCGGGCGCATCCTTGCAATGTTGTACAGCCAGATGTGCGACATCTTGCTGTAAACAGTCTTCATATATGCCGTTGTGATTGGAATCCACTTGGGCTGAGAAGTAGTGCCTGAGGTTGTCGCATACATCAGAGGCTTCCCGGGTACAAGGACATTCTTCTCGCCCTTCTTGTGGCGCTCCACGTAAGGGCGAAATGATTCATATTCAGATGGCGTTATGCTCTTCTCGAAGAGCCTGAAGAACTGATCCTTGTTCCAAATCTTAAGCAGTATCGAAAAATGGTGTTCGCGGCCGTATTCGGTTTCGCGCGAATTACGGAGGATTCTTCTAAGGGTCCAGGCACTTGCGGCTTTGGGATACCGGGACGCAATGGACAGCGAAATTCTCGGAGGAAGTGACATCACCCTCAAGCCGAGGTTGACCATCCAGTTCGGGATTTTCATAGTTTGCAGGTTTTAGTCCCGCAAATATAGTCATTTTCCGGCTTTTATGGTAGCGGCGACCCGGTATCCCGACCCCATAGCTATTGGAAGGCCTCCAGACTGGAGGGTTCTGAATCCTGCAAAGTGCAGACCTTTGATGCTCTTGCACCTGCCCGGAATGCTTATGGGCTTGTCTCCTTTGTGCCAGATGCTCATCCAGGCCCCGCGGTGAGTGCCACAGTAACGTTCGTAGGTCAGGGGGGTCGCCAGGTCGGTAACGGCAACCTTGCCTTCGATTTCGGGGAAGCAGGCCTCAAGTTCGGAGATTATCGTGCGGATGACCTCCGCCTTTTTCTCGCGGTAGCTACCATCCTTCTTCGCATCCTTCCAGAAGGTATAGCTGTCGCCGAACATTATGACCGTCATCGCACAGCACCCTTCGGGAGCATAACCTGTGGAGTCGTGGTAGATGCTTGTGAACAGGGTCTGCTGGCGGGTTCCAGCTATTTCAACAGGCTTCTGAAGTTCTATGCGCTGGGACCTCTCGTACTGCTTGAGCGGAGCTTCAATCCCGAGAGAGAGGAACATACAGGTCTGGGGATCGGAGAATCGCTCGAGGTCTTTGACCCAAGGTTCCTCAATGGGACGGTCGAAGAGCTGTTCCACTGCCTTTACGGTATCTGAGGCCACGATTACTTCGTCTGCCGGATAGAACTCCCCTCCGCAGAGCACTCCCCTGACCTTGGCGTCGGAGACGCAGACTTTGTCAACCTTGCTGCGGTAGCGTATCTCTATGCCCAGTTCCTTTGCCCTGTCGAGCATATTGCGGACTATTCCGATGGAACCTCCTTTGGGATAGCCGTTGTCGCCGGCCACATAGCAGGCCATGGTATATACGAGTGATATGGCATTCTGGGCAGGGTCCACCATTGAGGAGATGAGCCCCTGGAGATGCCTGCTCTTGAACATAGAGCAGTACTCCGAGGTGGTTTTGGATAGTATGCCGGGGAATTTGAGGAGAAATGCGGGGACTCTGACTATCGAGGCAAGCACATCCCCTGCCGAGGCAGGAGCGCAGAACATCGCCCGAGCCTGTCGTATGTCTGCCCAGAAACGGCGAATTGCCTTGCTGTCGTCGGGCGAAAAGGCCGTCATCTCCCTGATATTGCGCTCAATGTCAGTCCAAAGGGTGAGTCTTACATCTCCGCAGCGGTATTCATAAATCGGGTCGTGAAAAGAGATGGGATTGTTCTCGCGGAGTGCTCCGAGCTCTTTCCAACGCCTGTGCAGATGCGGAATGCGGCGGGTAGAACCCACGAGCCAGTGTATTCCACCTTCAAAGTGGTATCCTTTTCTGTCCCAAGACGTTGACACACCTCCGGCAGTAAGTCCCTGTTCAAGTACACAAACTTTCAGACCTTTAGATGCGCAGCAGATAGCTGAGCTGAGTCCGGCGATTCCGGCACCGACGATGATTACAGATTTCATTGCAATAGAGCTTATGCACAAAATTAACCAATTTCGGCTGAAATTATCCACGAGGCAAGGGAATCTTGTTTGGAATTCCGGTAAAATGGTGTATCTTTGCGTTCGCA